>JAEZSU010000117.1 GCA_023421635.1 Actinomycetes bacterium
GGCCGCGGTGATGCTGGAGGACGTGGCTCGCACGGTCCACATCGCGAAGCAGGGCGGGGAGGTCCTCCCGATCCCGCAGGACGCGATCGACCGCCTCTACGACCGGTACCAGAACGTCTACGGACAGGGCACCGACACGCGTCGCTGAGTCACGCACTCGCCCCTCAGGGCGCGGTCCGGATGCTGCACGGCCCCGCTACGCGGACCGTCACCCGGTCGCCGTCGTGGAGGATCGTGCACAGTGTATGCGAGCAGGCACGGCATCGCACGATGAACGCCGCCTCGTCCGCTTCGACGACCCAGGCGCCGAGCAGCGCGGTGGCACCGCATCCGCCGCACTCCACGACGAGCTCGCTCGCATCGCGCTCGCCCAGGGTGCCGAGCACCCCCGCAACGGCGTTGCCGTCGACGATGTGCGCGTTCGGCCGTCCCACGCCGGATACCTCGGCCATCACGTGCCTCCGAACCTCTCCGTCCGTACCCGCGCCGGGTCGTGCCCGGCAGCGACGAGGGCGTTCGCGGCGGCTTCCACGAACGCGGTGGGGCCGCACACGAACACGAGCGGGCGCGCGTCGGGCCCGATCGTCGCCGCGGCGATGCGCTCCGGGGTGAGCCGCCCCACCGGACCCGGCCAGCCCTCCGGCGCACCGCGCGTGTACGCCCAGGTCACCTCGAGCGAACGCCGCCCGAGCGCTTCCACCTCGCTGCGGTACATCGCGTCCGCGGGGGTGCGAACGGAGTACAGCAGCCGGAACGGCGGCGCCGCGGGCGCCGCGTCGTGCGCGCGCGCCATGGCCAGCAGCGGCACGATGCCCGAGCCGCCGGCGACGAGCTGCACCGGTGAGGGGTCTGCCGCATCCCAGACGAAGTAGGCGCCCAGCGGGCCCTTCACCTCGAGCATGTCGCCCACTTCGGCGACCTGACCGAGGTACGGCGACACCTCGCCGTCGGGCACCACGTCCACCCCGAGCTCCACGAGCGTCCCCGGGCCCCACGACGCGATCGAGTACGACCGCTCGGCCTGGTAGCCGTCCTCGGCGGTGAGCCGCACGTCCAGATGCTGGCCCGGGTCGTTGCCGGGCCACCCCGGCACGTCGAGGGTGAGGACGCGCGCATGCGAGGTCGTCTGCGTCACCGCCGCGATCCGGGCCGGAAGCCAGCCGCTCGGTCTCACCAATAGCGCTCCTCGGTCCACGGGTCCCCGTGCATGTTGTACCCGTTCTGCTCCCAGAACCCGGGCTCGTCGTGCTCCTGCATCACGATGCCGCGCACCCACTTCGCGCTCTTCCAGAAGTACAGGTGCGGCACGAGGAGTCTCGCGGGGCCGCCGTGCTCGGGCTCCAGCGGTGCGCCGTCGAACTCGAACGCGACCCACGACTTGCCATCGAGCAGGTCCGCCATCGGCACGTTCGTCGTGTACCCGCCGTAGGAATGGGCCATCGCGAAGTCGGCGGAGGTGTCGACGTGCTCGAACAGGGTGTCCAGCGACACCCCTCGCCAGGTCGTGCCGAGCTTGGACCACCTGGTCACGCAGTGGATGTCGGTGTCCACGGTCTCGATGGGCAGCGCCATGAACTCGTCCCACGTCCACGTCGTGATCGCGCCGCTCTCGGTGCGGATCGAGAAGGTCCACTCGGACGTGGGGACATGAGGAGTGGGGCCGGCGGAGAGCACGGGGAAGTCGTCCGTGAGGTACTGCCCGGGCGGGATGCGGGGATCCGACTCCTGGCGACGTGATCCGAAACCGCGGGTGAACAGTGCCATCAGAACCTGCCTTCGACGATGCGAGGGGGAGCGATCGGGACGTGCTGGAGCGAGGGTATCGCGGGGTGCCGCCGCCGCGCGCGGGTTTCCGGCGCCGATACCTTCCATGACCACGACACGCGGCCTCGTCGCGGTACGTTGGCAGTTGCAGCTTTTCCGGACCCCCCGCTCCGCGTGCCGCGCCCGTCGCGGCGGATCCCGGCGCGACCCCGAGGCGGGCGGACCCTGTCGGAGCTGCCGAGCACGCGCAGAAGGAAGACACGATGACATTGCCGTCGAACGCCCGCCCCGACCGATCCGGCGGTGTCCCCGCGGAGATCTCCCGCTCCTGGCTCCTGGTCTCCGGGCGGATGCCGGAGGAGTTCGACGCCGCTGCCGCATCCCGGGCGGACCAGGTCATCCTCGACATCGAGGACGCCGTCGACCCGAAGCTGAAGCCCGCCGCCCGCGCCGCGGTGGTCGAGTGGCTGGGGAACGGCGGCAGCGCCTGGGTGCGCATCAACGACCGGAAGAGCGACTTCTGGAGCGACGACGTCGATCAGCTCAAGGGGGTGCCCGGGCTGCGTGGGGTCATGCTGGCCAAGACCGAGTCCGCGGCCGAGGTGACCGAGACCTTCGACCGGCTGGGCGGCGCGACGCCCGTCCTCGCGCTCATCGAGTCGGCGCTCGGGATCGAGGAGGCGGTGTCGATCGCCCGCGCCCGCGGTGCGTTCCGGCTCGCGTTCGGCAGCGGCGACTACCGCCGCGACACCGGGACGAGCGCCGACGACATGGCGATGGCGTATCCGCGCTCCCGGCTCGTCGTCGCCTCGCGCATCGGCGACCTGCCCGGCCCCATCGACGGGCCGACGGTCAGCGCATCGCACCCCATCCTGCGTGAGCAGTCGGAGGTCGCCGTGGCGCTGGGGCTCACCGGCAAGCTCTGCCTCGTCCGCGACCAGCTGCCGGTCATCAACGAAGCCATCTCGCCCACGAAATCCGACGTCACCTGGGCGCGCGACTTCCTCGCCGACTTCGAGGCCCGCGGCCGCGTCATCCGCGACGGCAGCGATCTGCCCCGGCTCGGCCGGGCCCAGAAGATCGACAAGCTCGCCCGAGCCTTCGGCATCGAACCGCTGTGAGCCCCTGCGCGGCCGGTCACCGGCCGCGCAGCGTCACTCGTCCTCGGCGACCGCGCGCACCGCGTGACGGTCGGCGAGGAGCGTGTCGCGCACCCTGCGGCGCAGCACCTTGCCGATGAGCGACTTGGGGAGCTCCTCCCACACCAGGTAGGTGGTGGGGCGCTTGTACTCGGCGAGATGCTCGCGTGCGGCCTGGCGCGCCGCATCCTCGTCGAAGGTCGTGCCGGGCTCGACGATCACGACCGCGGTGACGACCTCGGCGCCGCCGCCGCGCGGGATGCCGACGACCGCCGATTCGGCGACGCCGGGTGTGCTGTTGACGACCCGCTCGACTTCGCTCGGCGACACGTTGAAGCCGCCCGTGATGATGAGCTCCTTCTTGCGGTCGACGACCGTGACGAAGCCGTCCTCGTCCTGGGCGACGAGGTCGCCGGTGCGAAGCCAGCCGTCCTCGAGGAGCGCCGCCGCGGTCTCCTCCGGCCGGTTCCAGTACCCGGCGAACACCTGCGGGCCCTTGATGATGAGCTCGCCCACCTCGCCCTGCGCGACCTGCCGGGTCGGCTCCTCCGGGTCGACGACCCGGATGTCGGTGGACGGGAAGGGGATGCCGATCGTGCCGATCTTGCGGGCGTCGTCGAAGGGGTTGGCCAGGGCGACGGGGCTCGTCTCGGTCATGCCGTACCCCTCGTTCAGCATGCTGCCCGCGAGGGACTCCCAGCGCTTCACGACCGCCGGGGTCAGGGTCATGGCGCCGGAGATCGCATAGACCACCTGGCTGAGATCGAGCTTGCCCTCACGGGCGACCCGCGCGAGCCGGTCGAACATCGGCGGGACCGCCGGGATGAACGTCGGCGGGAAGCGCTTTGCCGCCTGGGAGACGAGCTCGGGGTCGAAGGTGGGGAAGAGCACGGCACGCGACCCGGTGTGCACGGCGTAGATGACCGACAGCAGCAGCCCGAACGAGTGGAACATCGGCAGCAGCCCGTAGATGCTGCCTTCGCCGGGCGTGAAATCCGGCATCCATGCGGCGCCCTGCCGTGCGTTCGACCACAGGTTGCGATGCGTGATGATCGCGCCCTTCGGGGTGCCGGTGGTGCCGGAGGTGTACTGCAGGCAGGCGATGTCCGAGGACTGCGGCCGCGGGTGCGACGCCGGGAGCGGCTGTGCACGCTCCAACCGTGCGAACGGGACGGTGCCCGGCGCTGCCGCGGTGAGCTTCGCGCGGGACTCGCGGGCCTTCGCGACCGGCAGCCGCAGCGCGAGCCGCGTGGTGAACGGCATGGCGCGGGTCACGTCCACGGCGATGACCGACCTGATCCCGAGGTCAGCGGGGAGGGAGCGGATCACCGGGGCGATCTTGTCCCAGGCGATGACGACCTGTGCGCCGTGGTCGCGGAACTGCACCTCGAGCTCGTCACGGGTGTAGAGCGGGTTGTGCTCGACGACGATCGCGCCGATCCGGAGCACAGCGTAGAAGGCGATCATGTGCTGCGGCGCGTTCGGCATGACCAGCGCGACCCGGTCGCCCGCCTGCACCCCCTGCGCCAGGAGGCCGCTCGCGACACGCGCGACCCGGTCGCCGAGGTCGCGATACGTCAGCGTGGCGCCGAAGAAGCTCACCGCATCCCGGTCCGCCCACTGCCCGACGCGCTCGTCCAGCATGTCGATCAGGGAACCGGTGACCGGCTCGATGTCGATAGGGGTGCCGGGCGCGTAGAAGCGGTTCCAGGATCGGGTGTCGTTCAGTTCCACTCCACAAGGGTACGCGGCGTGTCGTCAGTCGCTGCAGCGGCTCCGTCGGACTCACGGACACAGGAAGAATCCGGAGATCAGGACGTATCGGCCCAGATCGTCCTAATCTCCGGATTCCTCCTGATCCGGAGCGGCCCAGAGGCTGGTGCGGGCGGACCGCGATCTGAGGCGCGCCTGTGGGTGTCCTGGGTATGCCGGATCGGGAATGCATCCCCGGGTAGTGTCGGCCTCAGCGATCGGCACCCGCCTTTGGCTGTACATCTGGAGGACCTCGGATCCTCTGCCGATCGACGGGAGCCGTCATGGCCCTACCCGCATCCACCCTCGGCCCGGTGCGTCAGACCTATGCCACCGCCGAGACCTTCCCGCCCGTCGCACGGGCTTACACGCAGGTCTCGCAGACCGCGAAGGAACTCGGCCTGCTGCGCCGCGCACCCTGGTTCTACGGCGCCGTCGCCGCAGCCATCGCCCTCGGGTTCGGCGGCGCGATCACCGGCTTCATCCTCCTCGGCGACTCCTGGTTCCAGCTGCTCATCGCCGCCGCCCTCGGCATCCTGTTCACGCAGGCCGCGTTCATCGCGCACGAGGCCGCGCACCGCACCATCTTCAAATCCGGCAAGGCGAACGACATGCTCTCGCGCATCGTCGGCCCCGGCATCGTCGGCATGAGCTACGACTGGTGGGACTCCAAGCACTCCCGCCACCACGCCAACCCGAACAAGGTCGGCAAGGACCCCGACATCGAGATCGACACGATCTCGTTCATCGAGGAGGATGCGGCGTCCGCGCGGGGCCTCCGCAAGCTCATCACCCGCAAGCAGGGCTACCTGTTCTTCCCCCTGCTCGCGTTCGAGGGCATCAACCTGCACTTCCTCGGCATCAAGCACCTCCTCTCGCGCGGCCCGGTGAAGCATCGCTGGCTCGAGCTCTCGCTCATCCTGGTGCGTCTCGCCGTCGTCATCGTGCCGGTGTTCCTGCTGCTGCCGCTCGGCATGGCGTTCGCGTTCATGGGCGTGCAGCTCGCGGTCTTCGGCATGTACATGGGTGCGGCGTTCGCGCCGAACCACAAGGGCATGGCGATCATCGATCCCAACGCCCGCCTCGACTTCTTCAGCAAGCAGGTGCGCACCTCGCGCAACATCTCCGGCGGCTGGTGGGCCACCATCCTCATGGGCGGCCTGAACTACCAGATCGAGCACCACCTGTTCCCGAGCATGGCCCGCCCGCACCTCGCCAAGGCCCGCGAGCTCGTGCGCGACTACTGCGAGAGCTTCGGCGTGCCCTACACCGAGACGACCCTGTGGCGCTCGTACGGGATCGTCATCCAGTACCTGAACCGGGTCGGCCTCGCCGCCGGCGGCGACCCCTTCGACTGCCCGATGGTGTCGCAGTACCGTCGCGTCTGATCAGGCGGCGACCTTGACGCTGCCCACGGCGGCGATCAGCAGGTCCACCGCGATGGCGGCGGTGCGGTGCACCACCTCTTCCGGGCCGACGTCGAAGGTGAACAGCCGCGAGCCGGTCCCGGTGGGCGTCGCCCAGCCGATGTACACCGTGCCCGCGGGGTGACCGTCCTGCGGGTCCGGGCCGCCGACACCGGTCGTCGAGATCGCCACATCCGCGTGCAGCAGCCGCCGGACGCCTTCGGCCATGGTCTCGGCGCACTCCGCGGAGCACGGGTCGACGCCCTCCGGGAGTCCCAGCAGGTCCTGCTTGACCTCGACGCCGTAGGCGGTCACCGCACCGGCGAACCACTCCTGGGCGTGCGGGGCGGCGCCCAGTGCTGCGCTCACGTTGCCCGCGGTCAAGGACTCCGCCGCGGCGACGGTGACGCCCCGTTCCTCGACCAGCGCTGCCAGTACCTCGTGCTGTCCCATGATCGGCCTTCCTTCCGGGCGCCGACGTGCCGGGCGCCCCCAGGGCGATCGTACGGAGGCGCCCGCGTGGTGTTCCCCGGCTTGACTTCGGATGCGGGAGGGCGACAGCGGTGGTGCGGGGTGTGCCCGCATCCGCTCCCCGTCAACCCCTTCCTGTCCGAGCCCTTGGCACTCCACGCTCTGATCGTGCGTCGAGGCGGACGCCGGGTGAGGAGAGAGCATGGGCCGGCAGACGGGTGCGACGATCACCACCACGATCCCCGCGCGGATGGACCGGTTGCCGTGGTCGAGATGGCATTGGCTGGTGGTGGCCGGTCTCGGCACGGTGTGGATCCTCGACGGGCTCGAGGTCACCATCGTCGGCTCCATCGCGAGCAGACTGACGGAGCCGGACAGCGGGCTGGAGCTCACCCCCGGTCAGATCGGCCAGGCGGCGGCGATCTACGTGCTCGGCGCGTGCTGCGGCTCGCTGTTCTTCGGATACCTCACCGATCGGTTCGGGCGGAAGAAGCTCTTCCTGCTCACCCTCGGCGTGTACCTCGCTGCGACCGTCGCGACCGCGTTCGCGTTCAACCCCGTCTACTTCTTCATCTGCCGGTTCTTCACCGGGGCGGGCATCGGCGGCGAATACGCCGCGATCAACTCCGCGATCGACGAGCTCATCCCCGCCAAACGCCGTGGCGTCGTCGACCTCGCGATCAACGGCTCGTACTGGCTCGGCTGCGCGTTCGGCGCGATCCTCACCGTGGTGCTGCTGAACGAGGACCTCTTCGACGCCGCCCTCGGCTGGCGGCTCGCCTTCGGCCTCGGCGCCGTGTTCGGCCTGGTGATCCTGCTCGTGCGCCGCAACGTGCCGGAGTCGCCGCGGTGGGCGTTCATCCACGAGCGCAACGATCAGGCCGAACAGACCGTCGCCGACATCGAGCGGCAGGTGGAGGAGCGCACCGGCACGCCCCTCGACCCGGTGCCGGACGACAAAGCGATCGAGATCGAGCAGCGCACCTCCACCGGGTTCGGCGAGATCGTGAAGGTGGCGGTCACGAAGTACCCGAAGCGGTTCGTGCTCGGCCTCTCGCTGTTCATCGGGCAGGCGTTCCTCTACAACGCCGTCTTCTTCACCTACTCGCTCGTGCTGACCCAGCTGCTGGACGTGCCCGACGACGTCGCGCCGTGGGCGCTCGTCCCGATCGCGGTCGGGAACTTCCTCGGGCCGGTGCTCCTCGGCCCGCTCTTCGACAGCCTGGGCCGCAAGGTCATGATCTCGAGCTGCTACATCGGCAGCGGGGTGCTCCTGCTCGGCACGGCGTGGCTGTTCAACGCCGGCGCGCTCGACGCGTTCTGGCTCACCGTGTGCTGGGTCGTCGTGTTCTTCTTCGCATCGGCGGGTGCGAGCGCCGCGTACCTGACCGTGAGCGAGATCTTCCCGATGGAGACCCGCGCCATGGCCATCGCGTTCTTCTACGCGGTCGGCACCGGGCTCGGCGGCATCATCGGCCCGCTGCTGTTCGGGCAGTTCATCGAGAGCGGCATCCCGCTCGTCGCGCTCGGCTACGTCATCGGCGCCGGGCTGATGATCGCCTCCGGCCTCGTCGAGGTGTTCCTCGGGGTGAAGGCCGAGCGCCGATCCCTCGAAGACATCGCCGCACCGCTGTCGCAGCGCAACGGTTCCTCCGCGGCGAAGCAGCCGAACGGGTGACGGCGGTGCTCAGAGCGCCCGCAGGCGCTCCAGCAGCGGCGCGGCGATCTCGGTGACGAACCGTTCCTGCTGGGCGTCGCCGACCTGCACCACCGCGACGTCGGTGAACCCCGCATCCAGGTAGGGCCGTACGCTCTCAGCAAGCGCGTCCAGGTCCGGACCGCACGCGATGGATGCGGCGACGTCCTCGGGCCGCACGAACTGCGACGCCGCGTCGAAGCCCGCCGGGGTCGGCAGGTCGGCGTTGACCGCCCACCCGCCGCCGAACCAGCGGAACTCCTCGTGGGCGCGGGCGATCGCGGTCTCCTCGTCGGGATCCCAGCTGATCGGGATCTGCCCGATCTTCCGCGATTCGCCGGTGTGGGCCGCATCCCACGCCGTCACCAGGTCGGCGTCCGGCTGCACCGCGATGAGGTGGTCGCCGAGCGGGGCGAACTGGGCGACGGAGTTGTCGCCGGAGACGGCCACCCCGATCGGGACGCCGCCGTCCGGCAGATCCCAGATGCGCGCCGAGTCGACGCGGAAGTGCGTGCCGTCGTAGGTGGTCAGCTCGCCCGTGTGCAGCTCGCGGATGATCTCGATCGCCTCGACGAGCATCTCCTGGCGGGCGCCCACCGCCGGCCACCCTGCACCGATGACATGCTCGTTGAGGTTCTCGCCCGAACCGAGGCCGAGCGTGAACCGCCCGTCCGAGAGCACCTGGAGGGTCGCGGCCTTCTGCGCCACGACCGCGGGTGGTATCGCATCGTGGGACAGGTCACGTACGTCATCAGCTCGATGTCGGTGGTCGCCTGCGCCACGGCGCCCAGCACGGTCCACGCGTACGGTGCGTGCCCCTGGCTGGTGAGCCACGGGGAGTAGTGGTCGCTCGAGGCGAGGTAGTCGAAGCCTGCCGCCTCCGCAGCCTGCGCGTAGCGGACGAGCTCGCGCGGCCCGCTCTGCTCGGTCATGAGTGTGTACCCGAACCGGGTCATCGCGTCATCCTCTCATCGGCCGCGCGGTGCGCCGCCGTCCTCGGGTTCCTCGTCGACGAGCATGATGCCGCCGGAGGAGTTGGCGCTGGCCGCGAGGCTCTCCAGGTACCGCGGATTGAGCGTCACCGGCTCGGGGTCGTCGAAGACGAACCGCAGCGGGATCGACGGCGCGATCCAGATCGTGCTGCGCCCAGGCTCTTCGGCGGCCGAATGGATCCAGCTGATCGTGAAGCTCTCGCCGCGGCGCAGCTTGGTCGCGATGACGACCTTGAGGTGGGCGAGCGCCCGGTCCTCGAAGTGCAGCGCGGTGTTGTCGTCCCCGTAATACATCATTCCCACGACCCCTGAACCTACGCGGTCCGATGCCGCCGGGACTCGGGGGTTGACACCCCGAGCCGCCATGGGGAGTGGCGTAGCGGCAGCGGATGCGACGGGCAACCCCGTTCCGTCCGGGCCCGGCGGCCAGGAGCGTAGGGGGATGGCTGAACCCTCGGCGCCCGTCCACGCCCTCGACGACACCGACCTCGCCGCCCTCGACCGGTGGTGGCGGGCCGCGAACTACCTCAGTGTCGGCCAGATCTACCTGCTCGCCAACCCGCTGCTGCGCGAGCCCCTCGAGCGGTCGCATGTGAAGCCGCGCCTTCTCGGCCACTTCGGCACGGTGCCAGGGCTCAACCTCGTCTACGCCCACGCGAACCGCGCGATCCGCGAACGCGACCTCGACGCGATCTACATCGCCGGCCCCGGGCACGGCGGGCCGGGAATGGTGGCCAACGCATGGCTCGACGGCACGTACAGCGAGCGGTACCCCGCAGTGGGCACCGACGAGGAGGGGATGCGGCGGCTCTTCCGCCAGTTCTCGTTCCCCGGCGGCAGCCCGAGCCACGCGGCGCCCGAGACGCCCGGGTCGATCCACGAGGGCGGCGAGCTCGGGTACTCGCTCAGCCACGCGTACGGCGCCGCGTTCGACAACCCCGACCTCACCGTCTTCTGCGTCATCGGCGACGGCGAGGCGGAGACGGGGCCGCTCGCCACGGCCTGGCACGCCAACAAGTTCCTGAACCCCGTGACCGACGGCACGGTGCTGCCGATCCTGCACCTGAACGGGTGGAAGATCGCCAACCCCACCGTGCTCGCCCGCATCCCCGACGACGAGCTGCTGGCGCTGCTGCGCGGGTACGGCCACGACCCCGTGCTCGTCGAGTTCACCGCGGACGACGACCACCGCGAGGTGCACCGGCGGTTCGCAGAGGTGCTCGACGACGTGCTCGACCGCATCCGGGGCATCCGGGAGGCGGCGGGCGCGGGGGCGGAAGAGCGGCCGCGCTGGCCCATGATCGTGCTCCGCTCGCCCAAGGGCTGGACCGGACCCGTCGAGGTGGACGGGCTGCCCGTGGAGGGCACCTGGCGCGCGCATCAGGTGCCGCTCGCGAACGCGCGGGACACCGAGGAGCACCTGCGCCTGCTGGAGGAGTGGATGCGGTCCTACCGGCCGGAGGAGCTCTTCGACGCCGACGGCGCCCCCGAGCCCGACATCCGCGCGCTCGCGCCGGAGGGGGACCGGCGGATGTCGGCGAACCCGCACACGAACGGCGGCCTGCTGCGCGCCGACCTCGACCTGCCGGACTTCCGCGACTTCGCGGTCGAGGTCGACTCGCCCGGCGCCGAGCTCGGGCAGGCGACCGCCGTGCTGGGCCGGTACCTCGCGGAGGTGATCCGCCGGAACCCGCACACGTTCCGGCTGTTCGGCCCCGACGAGACTGCATCGAACAAGCTCGCCCCGGCCGTCTACGAGGTGACGGACAAGCAGTGGGATGCCGGGACGAGCCCGCTCGACGAGCATCTCGCCCGCGCCGGCCGGGTCATGGAGGTGCTCAGCGAACACCAGTGCCAGGGGTGGCTGGAAGGGTATCTGCTGACCGGCAGGCACGGCGTGTTCACCTCGTACGAGGCGTTCATCCACATCGTCGACTCGATGTTCAACCAGCACGCGAAGTGGCTCGAGGCGTCCACCCGCATCCCGTGGCGCAGGCCCATCGCGAGCCTGAACTACCTGCTCTCCAGCCATGTGTGGCGGCAGGACCACAACGGCTTCAGCCACCACGACCCGGGCTTCATCGACGTCGTGGTGAACAAGAGCGCCGACGTGGTGCGGGTGTACCTGCCGTTCGACGCGAACACGCTCCTCTCCACCTACGACCACTGCCTGCGCACGACCGACTACGTCAACCTCGTCGTCGCCGGCAAGCAGGACGCGCCGCAATGGCTGACGATCGAGGAGGCGGTGGTGCACTGCACC
>JAEZSU010000129.1 GCA_023421635.1 Actinomycetes bacterium
GGCCAGGACGACCGCATCCAGCTCGCCCGCCCGCACCCGTTCCAGGCGCGAGTCGACGTTGCCGCGGATGTCCTTCGTGCGCACGCGGGGATTCCGGGTGGCGACCTGTGCGATGCGCCGCGGCGACCCGGTGCCGACGACCGCGCCGGCGGGCAGTTCGTGCAACGGCGTACCGTCCCGGGTGACAACCACGTCGCGGGCGTCCTCGCGGGCCGGGGTGGCGGCGATCACGAGCCCGGGGGCGGGGGCGGTCGGGAGATCCTTCAGCGAGTGGACGAGCACGTCGCACTCCCCCGCGGCGAGCGCCTCGCGCAGGCGGGTGGCGAACACGCCCTGGCCGCCGAGCTGCGACAGCGACGCCCGCGACACGTCGCCCTCGCTCGTGATGAGGACGAGTTCCACCGGCACGCCGGCGGCCGCGGCGAGCGCGTCGGCGACCTGCTGGGACTGCGAGGTGGCGAGGGCGCTGCGGCGGGTGCCGAGGCGGATCACGAAAGCACCTCGGGGATCTCGCCGGTCTGGATGCGGCGGCCGGTGTAGAAGGGCACCTCCTCCCGCACGTGGCGGCGGGCGTCGGTGTACCGCAGGTCGCGCATCATGTCGACGAGGTCGGTCAGGTCGTCGGCCTCCATCGGGAGGACCCACTCGTAGTCGCCGAGCGCGAAGCTCGCGACGGTGTTCGCGGTGACCCCGGTGAACGCGGCGCCCTTGCGGCCGTGCTCGGCCAGCATCCGACGACGCTCCTCCTCGGGGAGCAGGTACCACTCGTAGCTGCGGACGAACGGGTACACGACGAGCCATTCCTTCGGCTCGACGCCGCGGAGGAAGCCGGGCACGTGCGCGCGGTTGAACTCGGCGTCCCGGTGCACGCCCATCGCGTTCCACACCGGAAGCAGCGGGCGCAGCAGTTCCGTGCGGCGCAGGCGCCGGAGGTCGCGCTGGAGCGCCTCGGCCTCGGGACCGTGCAGCCACACCATGAGATCGGCGTCGGCGCGCAGCCCGCTCACGTCGTAGAACCCGCGGACGGTGACCCCGCCCTCCTCGATGCGCGAGACGATCGCGGCCAGCTCGGTGTCGTCGACCTCGGAGACCGGGTGGTTCGGGTTACGGCGGAAGACCGCCCAGAGCGTGTAGTGCGCGGCGGTGTCCTGCGAGTCGGTCATGCGTCCAGTCTCACCCTGCCGGCCGGATGCGGCAAACGCCGCCCTCCCAGCTTCAGCGGGTGTAGAGCCGCACCGCGCCCCAGACCGCCAGCCCCACGGCGGCCGCGACGCCGATGACCGCGACGGCCGCAGCCGTCGGGTTGCGGTGGGCGAAATGGCGGAACCGGGCCGTCTGCTCCTCGACCGCGTGCGAGGCGCGCTTGGGCAGGTTGGCCTTGATCTCGATCGCCGCCAGGGTGGCCTTGAGCTCGGCGCGGGCCTTCTCGACCGGGTCGGTGATCCCCAGTGGCACCGCGGTACGGGGCAGCGGCATCTCAGAACTCATCGCTGGTGGCCTCCTTGACTGCCCGCACGTCCTCGGAGACCGAGGCGACCGGGTTTCCCTTGCCGATGCGCTTGAACCGGAAGAAGCCCAGCAGCGCGAGGACGATCGCGATGACGAGCATCGCCCCGAACACGACCAGCGCGGACAGCCACACCGGCCACCACGACGACAGCCCTGCGATCACGAACGCGCCGAGCGCCGGCACCGACCAGAAGAGCAGGAACAGGGCGCCGAGCACCCACCCCGCGCCGATACCGGCGTTCTTCGCCGTCGCCGCCGCCCACTTCTTCGCGGCGTCGAGTTCGGCGACGACGAGGTTGCGGACGAGTTCGGGGACCTCGCCGATGAGGGTCAGCAGGCCCTCGTCGGTCTTGTTCCGGAACCCCCTGGGCGTCGTCATGTCACTTCCCGGTGGACGCGGAGCGGGCCTTGCCTGCGGCCTTCTTCACCGCGGCCGCTGCGGCCTCGGCGGAGGTCTCCGCGGCGTCCGCGACGTCCTCGGCCACGTCCTCGCCGGCGTCGATCGCGGCGTCGAGGCGCTGCCCGGGCGTGCCCTTCGTCGCAGCTGCGGCAGCGACCTTCTTCGCGCCCTTCCACAGCGTGGACGGCAGCGCCATCGCGGCGGAGGCGCCGAGGTCCTGCAGCTTCGCGACCTGCTGCTGCACCGGTTCGAGCTCCCAGACCTTCTGGGCTGCGCCCTTGATCTGCTCGTAGCGTTCACGTCCGGCGCGGGTGCCGAGCACGTAGCCGGCGGCCAGGCCGATGATGAGTCCTGCTTTGCCCCTCATGGGGTCTCCTCACGATGGTGTCGGTGGAGCGGAACGGTGGTTCCAGGGTAGTGCCATATGCCGCAAACGGCATCCGGTTGACAAACCACCGCCCGGCTGGGACACCGCGGCGGCCGGTGCACGCCCGTTCAGGCCTGCGAGGACCCGTCCCACAGCGCCGACCGGCGGGCGGCGACGGTCTCGGTGACCGCGTCGGGCACGACCTGCGCGAGGCCGGTGCCGCTC
>JAEZSU010000218.1 GCA_023421635.1 Actinomycetes bacterium
GCGTCCTCTCCGGCCTCCGGGCGGATTCCTCCCGGCGCTCAGAACGGTGGGGGATCGGCGGCGCTCGGGACGAACCGGACCACCGAGGGCGGCCGATCGCGATAGGTGCGCCCGGTGGGGCTGCGCCACTCGATGACGCCACCCCGGCGCTGTCGCACCTTCCAGGCGCTCTCATGCTTCATCGTGTGGTGGCGGCGGCACAGGTGGCACAGGTTGTGTGCGCACGTGGGGCCGCCGAGCGCCGCATCCCGCGTGTGATCGAGGTCGCACCCGCGCGCCTGGCGACGGCAGCCGGGGAACCGGCACCGCTCGTCGCGCGCCCGGAGGTGGCGTTTGAGTTCCTCGCTCGGACGGTACCGGTCGACGGACAGGACGGCTCCGTCGTGCGGGTCGAGGAGGACGCGGTCCCACCCCGGTGCGGCGCCCGCGAGCCGTCGCACCGCGTCGGCGTCCACCGGTCCGTGTCCGCAGAGCAGGGCGGGCTCGTCGCCCTCACCGGCGAGGCTGGCGAGCGGCACCGTCACCTGCACGTGCCCTGCGACGGCTTCCAGTCCGTCGCCGTGGGCGACCGGTGCTCCGCCGAGGAGCAGGTCCGAGAGGATGTCCGCCCGGATCTCGTCCAGGCGCCGCGTGTCGCCGCGTTCGGGCGTGCCGGGGGCGATGTCCTCGGTGCGCCTGGGTCGCCCGGACGTGCGCACATCGGCCGGGTCGAGCGCGGCGTCGGCGTCGGTGTCGGTGTCGGCGCGACGCTGCGACCGATCGGCCTCGCCCGCAGCACCCACCCGGTCGTCGGCGCCGTCCGTGCCTCCGTCGCCACCCGGACCGTCCTGCCCGTCGCGCACGGTGACGGCCATGCGGGTGAGCCGATCGTGGATCGCGTACGCGAGGGTGGTGGGGAGATCTGCCAGCAGGCGCGCCATGCCCTCGTCGAGGTCGATCACGCGAACGCGACGTTCGCTCTGCCGTGCGGCGACGCGCTCCGCCGCGCCCGCCGGATCGACGCGTGCGGCGATCGTGCCGGCGATGTCCTGCATCCGTCCCGCGCTCTCGGAACGTGCGGCGTCGAGCGCCAGCGCTTCGTATCGGCCGCGGTGGCCGTCCGACAAGGGGAGGCCGGCGGTCAGGATCGCCGCCACGTGTCCCGCGTCGATCTCGCCCGATTCCCACGCCGCCAGCGTGGCGGGGAACCCCGCGCGCAGCGCCGCGGCGTCGCCCAGTCGGCGCTGCACGGATCGGTCGCTGAGTCGCATCGCGGCGGCGAGCTCCGCCGCCACCTCCCGTAAGGGAAGGTCGGCCTGACTGCGCCGCACGCCCGCCGCGCGCAACTCCTCCTCGCGGGCGACGACGAGGTCGACGGCCGCCGCGAGCAGCTGCGACTCCCGGGCCTGCGCGGCGGCGACCGCGCGCCGTGCCTCCTGCACCTGCGTGACCAGCGCGTCGAGCGCGGTCCAGTCGAGGTGTCCGGTCGTGTCTGCGTGCCCCATGTCCGTTCCCTGCTCCGGCTGCGCGCGGCGCAGCATCCGGTTCGCACGAAGTGGGCACGTGTGCGGTGTTCCTGACATGACCGACACTACGCGGGGGTTCCGACATCGGCCGTGGCGAGCGAACCACGGTGCTCGACGAACTCGTCGCGCGAGTCCGCGACGGCGCCCGACCCGGGCCCTAGTCGGAAAGCAGCTGCTCCTTCACCTGACGGCGCAGCACCTTGCCGATGAGCGAGCGGGGGAGATCGTCGATCACGACGACCCGCCGCGGCACCTTGTAGGCGGTCAGCACCGAGCGGGCGTACTCCCGCACCTGCTCCGGATCGATCGTGGCCCCCTCGCGCGCGACGACCGCCGCGACCACGTCTTCCCCGGAGTGCGTGCTCGGCAGGCCGACGACGGCGACGTCGGCGACATCGGGATGCTGTCGCAGCGCGTTCTCGACCTCGGTGGGGGCCACGTTGAACCCGCCGGTGATGATGAGCTCCTTGATCCGGTCGACGATCCGGACGAACCCGTGCTCGTCGATCGTCACGATGTCACCCGTGCGGAACCAGTCGCCGACGAACACCGCATCCGTCTCCTCGGGTTTGCCGTAGTAGCCGGCGAACACCTGCGGCCCGCGCACGAGCAGCTCGCCGGGCTCGTTCGCCCCGAGCACCCGCGCCGGGTCCTCCGGGTCGACCACGATGCACTCGGTGCCGGGCAGCGGCAGGCCGACCGTGCCGGGTACGCGGTGCTCCGCCACCGGGTTCGCCATGAGCACGGGCGAGCACTCGCTGAGCCCGTACCCCTCGACGAGGTATCCGCCGGACGCCTGCTCGAACGGCACGACGAGGCCGTGGTCGAGCGCCATCGCACCCGAGATCGCGATACCTGTGCCCGCGATCGGGATGCCCGTCTCCTCGGACCGGGCGAGCAGCCGCGCCGCGATCGGCGGGACGAGCGGCAGGAACGTCGCCGGATGCCTCTTCGTGACCTTCAGCACCATGTCCGGGTCGAACTTCGGGAAGAGCACGAGCCGCGCGCCCATCGACATCGCGAACGTGAGGCAGAGGGTGAGGCCGTACGCGTGGAACATCGGCAGCACGGCGTACACGACGCATCCGTTCCCGCGTGTGATCGACGGAACCCACGCCTGGGCCTGCAGGGCGTTCGCCAGCAGGTTCCGGTGCGTGAGGGCGGCGCCCTTCGGGCTCCCGGTCGTGCCGCTCGTGTACTGGATGATCGCGAGGTCGTCGGTGGCCGGCACCGGGTGCGATGCGGGCAGCGGCGCGTGGGCGACGACCTTCTCCCACGGGATCGTGCCGGACACGTGCGTGGTGAGCGCGGCGCGGGAGGCGCGGAGCTTCGGCACCGGCAGGCGAAGGGCGAGCCGCATCGTGCCCGGCATCGCCCGCACCACGTCGACGGAGATGAGCGTCGTCACCGCCATGTCCCGCGGGAACTCCTGCACGCTCGCGACCACGTTGTTCCACACGATCGCCGTCTTCGCGCCGTGATCCTCGAACTGCTTGCGCAGCTCGCGGGGCGTGTAGAGCGGGTTGTGCTCGATCGCGACGGCGCCGAGCCGCAGCACCGCGTAGAACGCGACGATGTGCTGCGGGCAGTTCGGCAGCACGATCGCGACCGTGTCGCCCTTGCGGACGCCGAGGTCGTGCAGTGCGCCCGCGACCCGGTCGATCTGCGCCTGCAGCTCGCGGTACGTCGTCTCGCGGCCGAAGAACTCCAGCGCGGGGGCGTCGGGGTAGTCGCGCGCGGAGGCGGCGACGATGTCGGTGAGGCATCCGGTGACCGGGCCGAGTTCCGCCGGCACCCCCTCGGCGTAGCTGCGGATCCAGGGACGGGGCGGCTCGTACGTCGTCACCGCGCCAGCCTACGCGGACGGGCGCACCGCGCCCGGCAGGGGCCCGCGCGAACCGTAGACTTGTCGGGTGTCTGAAATCACCCCTGATCTCGTGCGCCATCTCGGCGTGCTCGCCCGGATCCAGCTGAGCGACGGGGAGGTCGAGCGACTCACCGGTCAGCTCGATGCCATCGTCGACAACATCGCCAAGGTCTCGCAGGTCGCGACCCCCGACGTCCCGGCGACCAGCCACCCCATCCCGCTGGAGAACGTGTTCCGCCCCGACGAGGTCGGCTTCACGCTCACCACGGCGCAGGTGCTGCAGAACGCGCCGGATGCTGCGGACGGCCGTTTCCGCGTCACCGCGATCCTGGGGGAGGAGCAGTGAGCGACCTCACCCGTCTGACCGCCGCGGACCTCGCCGCGAAGCTCGCCTCCCGCGAGGTGTCCAGCGTCGAGGCCACCCAGGCGCACCTCGACCGCATCGCCGCCGTCGACGGCGACGTGCACGCCTATCTGCACGTGAGCGACCACGCGCTCGAGGTCGCGGCAGACATCGACCGCCGCCGTGCCGCCGGCGAGGACCTCGGCCCCGTCGCGGGCGTGCCGCTCGCGATCAAGGACGTCCTCGTCACCACCGACATGCCCTCCACGAGCGGATCGAAGATCCTCGAGGGGTACATGTCCCCGTACGACGCGACCGTCGTCGCACGCTCGCGCGCCGCGGGCCTCGTGCCGCTCGGCAAGACCAACATGGACGAGTTCGCCATGGGCTCCTCGACGGAGCACTCCGCGTACGGTCCCACCCGCAACCCATGGGACCTCGACCGCATCCCCGGCGGCTCCGGCGGCGGGTCCGCCGCGGCGGTCGCCGCGTTCGAGGCGCCGCTCGCCCTCGGATCCGACACCGGCGGCTCGATCCGCCAGCCCGCGCACGTCACCGGCACCGTCGGCATCAAGCCGACCTACGGCGGCGTCAGCCGCTACGGCGCGATCGCGCTCGCCTCCTCGCTCGACCAGGTGGGTCCGGTCACCCGGACCGTGCTCGACGCGGGTCTGCTCCACGACGTCATCGGCGGCCACGACGCGAACGACTCGACCTCGCTCGCGCAGGCATGGCCGTCCTTCGCCGCCGCAGCCCGCGAGGGTGCCCGCGGCGACGTGCTCAAGGGACTCAAGGTCGGCGTGATCACGGAGCTCCCCGACTCCGGCTTCCAGGCAGGCGTGTCCGCATCC
>JAEZSU010000186.1 GCA_023421635.1 Actinomycetes bacterium
CGCCGCCGGGGGCCTGTCCGGCGGCAACCAGCAGAAGCTGCTGGTTGCCCGAGAGCTCGGCCGCACCTGGCCCGGCACGCCCGACGGTGCGCCACGCGCGGTGCTCGCGTACGGTCCTACCCAGGGCCTGGACCTGCGTGCGTCGCAGGCGATCCGCGAGCGGCTCGTCGCCGCCGCGGAAGCCGGCGCCGCGGTGCTGGTGGCATCGCACGACCTGGAGGAGATCCGCGACCTCGCCGACCGCGTCGTCGTCCTGTTCTCCGGCGCGGTGGTCGCCGACCTCCCCGCGACGGCGGCGACCACCGCCAGGGTGGGCGCGGCGATGGCAGGACTCGACACTCCCGAGGAGACGACATGACCGAACTGACCGACCTGCTGCCCACCACCGCGGAACTCGTGCGGCTGCGCGCGGTCGCCGCCGGCGCCGAACGGCCCGACCTCATCGTCCGAGGCGGCCTCGTGCAGTCGCCCGGCACCGAGGAGTGGCTCGAGCGCGATGTGCTCATCGCCGGCCGGCACATCGCCACCCTCACCCCGTGGGGACACGTCGCCGACGCCGCCGCCGAGGTCGACGCGCGCGGCTGCCACGTCGTGCCCGGGTTCATCGACGCGCACCTGCACATCGAGTACACGAACCTCACCCCCGGCGAGCTCGCACGCCTGTCGGTCGCGCGCGGCACCACCACCGTGCTGACCGACCCGAACGGCTCGGCGAACGTGTGGGGTGCGCGCGGCATGGACGTCATGCTGCAGACCGGCACCCCGCTGCACGTGTTCCAGCAGGTCTCCCCTGCGACCCCGGGCTCCACCGAGCTCGAACTCGGGGGCGCGGTGATCCCCGAGGAGACCGTGCGCGCCCGGCTGCACGACGACGTCACCGTGACGCTCGGCGAGAGCAACCCCTTCGACTACGGCGAGGTGTCCACCGGGCGGTTCCGGGAGGCCCTGGTCGCCGGCCGCCGCATCACCGGCCACACGGCCGCGCAGACGAACGAATCGCTGTGGGGCTACCTCGCGGCCGGGGTGAGCGACGACCACAACGCCGCGACGGTCGACGAGGTGCTCGAGCGCACCCGGCTGGGCGCGATGATCACGATCATGGGGTCGTCCCTGGCCGACAACACCGTGCCGCTGTTCGCCGACCTCGACGCCATCGCGCCGGCGATTCGCCACCTGTGCTTCTGCGCCGACGACAAGCACGCCGCCGATCTGATCGCCCAGGGGCACATCGACCACCATGTGCGACAGGCGATCCGCTTCGGCGTGGACCCACAGCTGGCGTACCGGATGGCGACCACGCACCCGGCCCGCTACTACCGGCTGGACCAGGTGCTGGGCCTGCTCGCACCGTCCCGCCTGGCGGATCTGCAGGTCATCCCGCAGCTGGCGGAGGTCCGGCCGCACACCGTCATCGTCGCCGGCTCGGTCGTCGCCCGGGACGGCGTCTCCCTGTTCGAGAACACCGACGAGCTGCCCGCGTGGACCCGCGACACCGTGCGACTGCCCGAGACGCTGCCCGACGACCTCTTCGCGGTCGCAGCGCCCGAGGGCGCCGCATCCGTGCAGGTGCGCGCGATGGCCATGTACAACGGCTACTTCAAGCGCGCGTTCACCGCCACCCTGCCGGTGGTCGACGGCGTCGTGACCGCCGACCCGGCCGAGGACGTGCTGAAGATCGCGGTGGTCGACCGGCACCACGGCGACGCGCTGACCGGCATCGGGTTCGTGCGCGGGTTCGGGCTGCGCACCGGTGCCATCGCGATCACCATGAACTGCCCGAACATGAACATCTCGGTGGTGGGCGCGAACGACGCCGACATGCGCCTCGCGGTCGAGGAGCTCGGGCGCATGGGCGGCGGCTTCGTCACGGTCGCCGACGGCGAGGTGCTGGCACGGGTGCCGCTCGAGATCGGCGGCATGATGAGCGCCGCGCCGTTCGAGCAGACGGCGGCGGCCCTCGCGCACGGGCACGCCGTCACCGCGGAGCTCGGCTGCCCCATCCCCTCGCCGTACATCATCCTGTCGTTCGTGGGCCTGTACGCGGTGCCCGACCTCGGACTCACCGAGCGTGGCCTCATCGACGCGTACGAGCAGCGGTTCGTCGACGTGCTGCTGCCCGGCCCGGTGGACGTGTGCGGGCACACGCACGACGAGGCCGCACCGTGAGGCGCCCCCGCGCGCGGACCGTCACGGTGACTGCGGCGGTCGTCGCCGCGGTGCTGCTGGTCGCGACCGCGCTCATCCTGCTCGCCGGCGCCGACCCGCTCGTGGGCCTCCGCGGTCTCGTCGAGGGCGTCTCCAGCTCGCCCTACCGCGTCGGCGAACTCCTCGTGGGCGCGGTGCCGATCGCGATCGTCGCGCTCACGCTCATCCCCGCACTCCGCGCCGGGGTGTTCTCGGTCGGCGCGGAGGGGCAGGTCACGCTCGGGGCGATCGCCGCCACCGCCGCGATCCTCGGCATCCGGGACCTCACCGGCGACACCGCCCCGGCCGTGCTGTACCTCCTCGCGGGGGTGCTCGCGGGCGCAGCGGGCGGCGCCCTGTTCGCGCTGCTGCCGGCCTGGCTCGCCGCACGCTGGCGGGTGAACGTCATCCTCTCCACCCTGCTGCTCAACTACGTCGCGACGGGCTTCCTCGGCTGGACCCTCCGCACCTGGCTCGCGACCGGCGAGACCACCGCCACGCCGCAGAGCGAGAAGCTCCCCGAGGCGTCCGCGCTGCCCGACCTCATCACCGGCACGCGCGCGCACGTCGGCGTCCTCCTCGTGATCGTCGCCCTCGTCGTGTTCGAGTGGTGGCGGCGCACCCCGTCCGCGACCCGCGTCTCGGTGTTCGCAGAGCGACCCGCGCTCGCCCTGCGCCTGGGCGCCACGCGGACCCGCACGCTCTACGGCACGATGCTCGTCTCCGGCGCCGGCGCCGGCGTGGTCGGCTGGATGCAGGTCGCCGGGGTGAACGACCGACTCATGGGGTCGGTCTCGGGCGGTGTCGGGTTCTCGGGCCTCGCGGTGGCGCTGCTGGGCGGACTGCTTCCGGTGGGCATCGTGTTCGCGGCCCTGTTCTTCGCCGCGCTCACCGTCGGGGCGGTCGGGATGCAGTCGGCCACCGGCACCATCCCCTCCTCCATCGCCGAGGTGATCAAGGGCGTGCTGCTCCTCGGCGTGGCCGTCATCGCGGCGCTCCGGCCCGGTGCCGTCCCATCGGCGCATCCCGCGCCGGCGCCGGCCCCGGATGACGGCGCCTTCGCGCCGGACGAGCTCGCGGCGACCTCCGAGGACGCCGTCGTACCCGAGGAGGCCGCACGATGACCGTCGAACTCTGGGCGTCCATCCTCGCCGGCGCACTCGCACTCGCCGCACCGCTCGTGATCGCCGGTGTCGGCGAGGGCTTCGTGGAACGCGCCGGCCGGCTGAACCTCGGCATCGAGGGCATGATGATCCTCGGCGCGCTGACCGCGGTGTTCGTCGCGAGCGCCGCCGGGCCGGTCGTGGGGCTCGCCACCGCCGCCGTGGTCGGACTGCTCCTCGCCGTCCTCATGAACGTCCTGGTGTACACCCTCAAGGCGAACGAGATCGTCGTCGGCCTCGCGATCACGATGCTGGGGCTCGGCCTGTCGACGTTCCTGTACCAGCTGTGGATCCCGGCGGGCACGACGAACGTGAGCGTGCCGACCATCTCCAAGGTCGACCTCGGCCCGCTCACCGACATCCCCCTCGTCGGGCCGATGCTGTTCGGGCAGAGCCCGATCGTCTACGGCACCGTCGTGCTGCTCGTCGCCGCGTGGGCGGTCATGCGGTTCACCCGATTCGGCCTGCAGGTGCGCGCCACCGGCGCGGG
>JAEZSU010000187.1 GCA_023421635.1 Actinomycetes bacterium
GCGGACGCGCGGAAGGCGTCCGCCGCGGGCGAGACCCAGTCGATGCCGGCGCCGATGCCGGCCACCCGTGCCCGCGCGACCCGCAGGTGCTCCTCCGCGGCATCGAGGGCGGCGGCTGCGGCGTCGAGCGCGAAGAGGACCGGGTCGGGCTGGGGCATGCACCGATCCTGCGGGCCGGCACGCGGGCCGCGGGGGCGCTCCGCCCGTGCGGTGCACGACGGGCGGTCGAGGATGGGCTGTGCAGAACCGGACGCCGGGCACCAGAATGAGCGGGTGACCGAGACCGCACCGTTCCGCATCGTGTTCGTGTGCACGGGCAACATCTGCCGCTCCCCCATGGCCGAGGTGGTGTTCCGCTGGTACGCGGACTCGGCCGGCCTCGGCGATCGGGTGGTCGCGACCAGCGCCGGCACCGGCGACTGGCACGTGGGTGAGAAGGCGGATCAGCGCACCCTGGCATCCCTCACCGGGCACGGGTACGACGGCGACGCGCACCGCGCCAGGCAGTTCCAGATGTCGGACTTCGCGGCCAGCGACCTCATCGTCGCGCTCGACCGGTCCCACGAGCGGATCCTGCGCGAGTGGGCACCCACCGAGTCGGATGCCGAGAAGGTGGTGCTGCTGCGGAGCTTCGACCCGGACGCGCAGGACGACCCGGACGTCCCCGACCCGTACTACGCCGGTCCCGAGATCTTCGACGAGGTGCTCGGTATGATCGAGAACGCAAGCCGGTCGCTCTTCCGGCAACTCGAACCCGCCATCCGCTCGGCCGGCTAGGCACGGGCGCGGCCCGCACCGCCCGGAGAACCGTGACCTCCTTCCCCGTTCAGCCGCTCAGCCCCCTCGACGGACGGTACCGCGCAGCGGTCTCCGACCTCGGCGCCTTCCTCTCCGAGGCGGGCCTGAACCGTGCCCGCGTCGAGGTCGAGGTGGAGTGGCTCATCGCCCTCACCGACCGGGGCGTGTTCGGTTCGGCGCCGCTGACGGATGCGGACAAGGACCGCCTGCGGGCGCTGTACCGCGACTTCGGTCAGGCCGAGATCGATTGGCTCGCCGAGCGTGAGGCGGTCACCCGCCACGACGTGAAGGCGGTGGAGTACCTCGTCCGCGACCGGCTGACCGAGCTGGGCCTCGACCGCATCGCTGAACTCACCCACTTCGCCTGCACGAGCGAGGACATCAACTCGACCGCCTACGCGCTGACCGTCAAGCGGGCCGTCCTGGAGGTGTGGCTGCCGAAGCTGCAGGCTGTCATCGCGCGCCTGCGAGAGCTCGCCGAGGAGCACCGCGACGCCGCCATGCTCGCACGCACGCACGGGCAGCCCGCGACCCCGACAACGATGGGCAAGGAGCTCGCCGTGTTCGCGCGGCGCCTGGACCGCATCGCGGCGCAGGTGGCCGCATCCGAGTTCCTCGCGAAGTTCTCCGGCGCGACCGGCACCTGGTCCGCACACCTCGCCGCCGACCCCGACCTCGACTGGCCCGAGATCTCCCGTTCGTTCATCGAGGGCCTCGGCCTCGGGTTCAACGACCTCACGACGCAGATCGAGTCGCACGACTGGCAGGTGGAGCTGTACGACCGCGCGCGGCACGCCGGCGGCGTCCTGCACAACCTCGCCACCGACGTCTGGACCTACATCTCGCTCGGCTACTTCGCGCAGATCCCGGTGGCCGGCGCGACCGGGTCGTCGACGATGCCGCACAAGATCAACCCCATCCGCTTCGAGAACGCGGAGGCGAACCTCGAGATCGCGGGCGGCCTGTTCGGCACGCTCGCCTCGACCCTGGTCACCTCCCGCCTGCAGCGCGACCTCACCGACTCGACCACGCAGCGCAACATCGGCGTCGCGTTCGGCCACTCGCTGCTGGCGCTCGACAACCTGCTGCGCGGCCTCGGCGAGATCTCGCTGTCGCGGGATGTGCTGCTGGCCGACCTCGACGGCAACTGGGAGGTGCTGGCCGAGGCCATTCAGACCGTCGTGCGCGCCGAGGTCGTCGCGGGTCGCTCCACCATCACCGACCCGTACGCGCTGCTGAAGGAGCTCACCCGCGGCCGCCGGGTCGGTGCGGCCGAGCTCGCGGAGTTCGTATCGGGGCTCGAGATCGGCGACGCGGCGAAGCAGCGGCTGCTCGCACTCACCCCCGCGACCTACACCGGGCTGGCCGAGGCGCTCGTCGCCGACGCCTGACCCGGCCGCCCCGGACTCGGCACCGAGGTCGTCGTGTTCACAACTCAGGACCGTTCACCGCAGGGCGGCGCCCAGCCCCGGTATCGGGGGCTGCGGCAGCATCCGTCCTGAGTTCTGAACGGTGGATCCGGGCGCGGAGCCCGGGATCAGTGGGACGCGGGGCCGTCACCCTCGGCGTCGTCGGCCTTGCGGTCCTTCGGCGGGTCGAGCAGCACGGGGCGGTCGACCTTCTTGGAGACGTCGGCGGGGTCGATCGCGAGCACGAGCAGCGCGATGCCGACGAGCACGACGATGAAGGTGATCCCGGCGACGACCAGCGCCGTGAGGATGGCGCGCTGGATGTCCTCGGCCGGGTGCGCCTGGAACGCGCCCATCGACACGAGCGTGACGATGCCGGCGAACACCGCGGCGCCGAATGCCAGCCCGAGCAGCTGCACCGGCCGCATCAGTTCGCGGCGGCTGGGCTTGTCGTTCATGAGTGTCCGTCCTCGGCAGGTGCAGTGGCGGCGTCCTCACGCCGCGGGGAGAAGGCCGCGATCGCCAGGTACACGGCGACGATCGCACCGTAGAACCCGAAGAGGCCGACGGCGATGGTGATCCCGGTGAGGGTGAAGCTCTGCCCGGCTTCCTCGATGTAGTAGTTCAGGGCGTACTGCGCGGGCACCGCCAGCATCCCGAGACCGAGGAGCACCCCGACGACGCCGACGACGACACCGTCACGGGCCTGCGAGCGGGCGTCGCTGCCGACGGGTGCGCGACGCATGGCGCGCCAGCCGGCGATGCCCTCGACGAGGCCGGCGATGAGCGCCCAGCTGATCACCAGCGTGAAGAACATGGTGGTGTTGCGAAGCGGTGGGAGTCCGCCGATCATCCCGGCGACGGCCGTGAGGAGCCCCAGCACGATCGGGAGCGTCCGCCGGCCGGCCGGGTAGGCGAGCCAGGCGCCGAGCAGCAGCACGAGACCCGACGCGATCGCGAACCCGCTGAACACCGACAGTCCGAGCGGGGCGGAGTGGTCCGCCGAGAAGGTCACCATGATGGCGGCGAGCGCCGCGAACAGCGCACGGCCGAGCTGGACGTGGCGCACTTCGAAGGTGCGTGCGGCGGGAGCGTGGGACACGGCTGCTTCCTGGACGTGAGGCGGGATGCCTCCAGTCTAGTTGGGAGCATTCTGCGCGTTGACTGCGCACGCGGGATCGAGGGGCGCCAGCCCGCCCTCGGAGATACCGGGCCGGGGTATCGTGGCCGGGTCGAACGAAGGGAGCCGGCATGGCGGTGCAACGGATCGAGTTCGGGCTGCGGGATGCGGCCTCCGCGGGCGGATGCGGATGCGGCGGCGGCGCCTGCATGTGCGGCGGCCACGGCGAGGCGCACGGCCACGCTGCGCGCGCGGACATCGCGGCGCCTGCGGGTGACGTCCGCGCCGAGCTGCTCGTGGACGGCATGACCTGCGAGCACTGCGTCCGCTCGGTGACCGAGGAGCTCTCCGAGGTCCCCGGGGTGACCGACGTCACGGTCGACCTCGTCGCGGGCGGCACCTCCCGGGTGCAGGTGGACTCGACGGGCCCGGTGGACCCGGCCGCCCTCGCAGACGCGGTGGCCGAGGCGGGCTACACGCTGCACACGGCGTGAGTCACCAGGAGCTTCGGCGGTAGTCCTTCAGGAAGACGCCGAACAGGTCCTCGCCGGCCTCGCCGCGCACGATCGGGTCGTACACCCGCGCCGCGCCGTCGACGAGATCGAGCGGGGCGTGGAACCCCTCCTCCGCGAGGCGGACCTTCGTGAAGTGCGGCCGCTCGTCGGTGATCCAGCCGGTGTCGACGGCGGTCATGAGGATGCCGTCGGTCTCGAACATCTCGCGTGCGCTGGTGCGGGTGAGCATGTTCAGCGCCGCCTTCGCCATGTTCGTGTGCGGGTGGCCGGGGCCCTTGTAGCCGCGACCGAACACGCCCTCCATCGCGGAGACGTTGACGATGTAGGTGCGGCGGGCGGGGGATGCGGCGAGGCTCGCCCGCAGCCGGCTCACGAGCAGGAACGGCGCGGTGGTGTTGGCGAGCTGCACCTCGAGCATCTCGAGCGGGTCGACCTGGTCGACGTGCTGGGTCCAGCTGTTGACGTGCAGTTCGTCGGGCACGAGCCCGCCCGCGTCGATCGCGGTGCCGGCCGCGAGCCGTTCGAGCGAGGACGAACCGGCCGCCATCGCTTCGGCGGTGAGCTCCTCGGCGGTGCGCGCAGCGCCGGCGAGGATGGGGTGCGACGACACCGACTGCGCCAGCGCGAGCGGGTGCGCGTCGTTCGTGTGGCCGAAGGTGACGAGTTCCGGGAGCGGACCGTCGGGGAGCGGCGCGAGCTCCGCATCCACGAGCGGCTTGTACGCCCCTGCGGATCGCCGGACGGTCTGCGCGGCGTTGTTGATGAGGATGTCGAGGTGTCCGGCGGCGGCGACCTCGTCGGCGAGGCCGATCACCTGTGCCGGGTCGCGCAGGTCGATGCCGACGATCTTCAGGCGGTGCAGCCAGTCCGCCGCATCCGGCAGGGCGGAGAACCGGCGCACCGCGTCGCGCGGGAACCGCGTCGTGATGGTGGTGTGGGCGCCGTCGCGGAGGAGCCGCAGGGCGATGTACATGCCGATCTTCGCGCGGCCGCCGGTGAGGAGCGCACGCCGCCCGGTGAGGTCGGTGCGGGCGTCGCGTTTGGCGTGGCTGAGCGCGGCGCACTCGGGGCACAGCTGGTGGTAGAACGCGTCGACGAGCGTGTACTGCTCCTTGCAGATGTAGCAGGCTCGGGGCTTGATCAGTTCACCGGCCGTGGGCGCCGCCACGCGTGCGGCGAGCGGGATGCCGCGGGTCTCGTCGTCGATGCGGTCGGGGGCACCGGTGGCGGTGGCGGCGACCACCGCACGGTCGGCGTCGGCGACGCGCTGCCGCTTCGTGCGGCGGCTCTGCTTCTTGACCGCCTTGTAGAGCTTGCCGGTCGCCCGCTGCAGCACGAGGTACTCGGGGGCGTCCTTCTCGAGCGATTCGGCCGCCTCGAGCACGCGGACCGCAGTGGCGAGATCTTCCGCCGAGATCTGGGTGGGGACGGGCGGGTCGGCGATCTCGGAGGGCACAACAGGGCAGTGTATCGACGCCGCCCGTGTGAACGCCGGGTGTCAGCCGGCCCGGCGGGCGGTGCGGCGGCGGTCCCAGCGGGCGAGGAAGAACAGGACGACGCCGACGGCGAGCAGCGCCGCCGCGAACAGCCACACGATGGGACGCTGCTGGGTGAGCAGCAGGACGCAGGATGCGATGCCGAGCACCGGCACGAACGTCCACACCCTGAAGTGCTCGTGGTCGACCTTGTCGCGACGCAGCACGAGCACGGAGACGTTGGCGCTGATGAACACGATGAGCAGCAGCAGCACGACCGTCTCGGCGAGGGTGCCGAGGTCGCCCACGAGCGTGAGGAGCATCGCCACGACCGTCGTCGAGAGGATGGCGACCCACGGTGTGCGGCGCTTGGGGAGGACCTTCGCCAGCACGTCGGGCAGCAGGCCCTGCTCTGCCATGCCGTAGGCGAGCCGGCTGGACATGATCATGGTGAGCAACGCGCCGTTGGCGACCGCGATGAGCGCGATGAGGCTGAACAGCCACGGCGGCACGGCGACCCCGCTGGCCCCGACCACCGATAGCAGCGGTCCGCTCGATTCGGTGAGCTCGGATGCGGGGAGCGCGATGGCGCTCGCGAGGCCGACGAGCACGTAGACGACGCCGGCGGTGATGAGCGAGAAGAACAGCGCCCGCGGGTACACCTTGCTCGGGTTCCTCACCTCTTCGATGACGTTGGCGGAGGTCTCGAAGCCGACGAACGAGTAGTAGGCGATGATCGCGCCGCCGAGCACGGCGGTGGCGAGCCCTGCGCCCTCCGGCAGCTCCGCGACGCGGGAGAGCTCTCCCCCGCCGGAACCGACGAGCACGGCGACGACCGCGATGACGATCACGAGTCCGCTGAGCTCGATCGCCGTCATGACGAAGTTCGCGCCCATGGACTCCCGGATGCCGCGGGCGTTCAGCACCCCGACGAGCACGAGGAAGGCCATCGCCACGGGGATGGGAGGCAGGTCGATGAATGTGGCGAAGTAGTCGCCGGCGAACGCGAGGGAGAGTCCCGCGGCGCTCACGACGCCGGCGGCGAGCATGCAGAACCCGACAAGGAACGAGACGATCGGGAGCTTGAACGCGCGCTCCGCGAAGACGGCAGCGCCGCCGGCGCGGGGGTACTTCGTGACGAGCTCGGCGTACGACCCGGCGGTGAGCAGGGCGAGCAGCAGCGCCACCAGGAGCGGTGCCCACAGCATCCCGCCGACCTCGCCGGCGAGCACGCCCATGAGTGCGTAGATGCCCGCGCCCAGCACGTCGCCGAGGATGAAGGCGAACAGGAGCGGGCCGGTGATGCCGCGGCGGAGCTTTTCGGCGGGCTGCGCGGCAGCGTCGGAGGCGGTGGCGTCGGCGGTCATCCCGCAACGATAGGAATGGCGCGCCCGCGGCGACGGGGACTTGACAGCGGGTATTAGGCGGCCGGCGGGACCGCCGGCGCGGGCACGCGGCGAACCGCAAGCACGGTGAGCACGACCCCGGCCGCGAGGAGCACCGCCCCGCCGACGTTCCACGCGATGTCGTACGGCAGCAGCTCCACGCCGTACCGCACCTGGTGCACGCGCAGCAGCTTGTGGTGGACGATCCCGTCCCAGAGCTGGAAGACCCCGGCGCCGACGACGAAGCCGGCCCATGCGACCGGCGGGCGGAACCCCGCCCGCCGGCGCGCGTCGAGGAGGAGGAAGAACCCGAAGACGGCGGCGAACAGTTCCGCGGCGTGCAGCAGGCCGTCGGAGACGAGCCCGATGGCCGGGGTGTCCCGGTCGTAGAAGTGATGCCAGGCGAGGAGCTGGTGGAAGACGATCTCGTCGATCGCGGCCATCGCCGCGGCGCCGAGAAGGAACCCGCCCCAGTACGCGCGGGCGCGCAGCACGGTGCGGGCGGCGGACGTGGGCTCGGACATCGGCATCCTTCCGGTCGGTGTCAGCGGGGGACGGCGGCCGGCTGCAGCCGGCGCCCGGTGGCGTGGTACCACTGCCCGCACAGCAGCGCGAGGACCGCCAGGTCGACGAGGTCCCCGCCGGTGAACATGAGCTGGGCCCCCGCTTGCGCCTCGGGGGCCGGGACGCCGGGCGGCGGCGCGGCGTAGAGCGTCTTCGCGAGGATCCCGTGCGCGGCGAGCGCGGCGACGAGCACGCCGGCACGGAGGACGAACCCCGCCCGGTGCGGCGACGGGTCGAGCCCGACGATCGAGAAGGTGAACAGGTACCCGGCCGCCAGCACGTGGGCGGTCACGAGCAGGTGCACCAGCATGCTCTGCTGCATGAGGCCGAACAGGGGCGTGCGGTACAGCGCCCACAGCCCGCCCACGTTGAGCACAGCGGCGACCACCGGGAAGGTGAGCACCCGTGCCGGCATGGTCCGCAACAGCCTGGTGAGCCGGCGCGCCGGCGTGACGCTCAGGGTCCGCAGCGCAAGGGTCACCGGAGCGCCGAGCACGAGCAGCAGCGGCGCCAGCATCCCGACCACCAGGTGCGAGGCCATGTGCGCCGTGAACCCGGCGGGCACGGCGAACGGCCCGACGAAGCCGGATGCCGCCGCCACCACGCCGAGCGACCAGCACGCCGTTCGGTGCAACGGCCAGCCCCGTCCGTGTGCGCGCTCGCGGGCGGCCGCGGCCGCGTAGGCGACGAGCGCGACGACGAACGGGAGGGCGAGGACCGCCTGCACCCAGGCGCCACCGCCGTCCCCGCCGTGCGTGTGCGCGTCGACGACCACAGCGCTCCCTCCGTCCCGTGGCCAGCACGGTACCGGGAGCCACGCCTGGCGGTGCCGGGGTTGACGACCCCGGTCCGACCCGCCGGCTCAGGC
>JAEZSU010000224.1 GCA_023421635.1 Actinomycetes bacterium
GACCTGGGACGTGCCGGCCGCGCCGCGCGAACCGGAACCGGTGACCTCGTGGTGGATGCCGGCGCCCGAGGCCGACGAGCCGCCGGCGTCCGAGTACGGTGCGGCTCCCGTCGACGAACCCGCGCCCGCATCCTGGTTCGACGAGCCGGCCCCCGAGCCTGTCCCCGCGCCCGCGCCGGAGCCGGTCGCGGCCCCCGTCGCCGAGCCCGAGCCGAGCCCCGTCCTCCGTCGTCCCTACGTCGCCGAGCCGGATGCGTTCCCGGAGGAGTCGGGCGAGGTGTCGGCTGTGGTCGGTGCGCCGGTCGCCGGTACCCCGCGCCCGGCGGCGGCATCGGTGTCGGCCTTCCGTCCCGCGCTGGAGGACGGCGCCGACGACACCGTGATCGCGTCGCGTCGCCGCCCGACGTGGGGCCTGCAGCTCCCCGACGGCACCACGGTCGACCTCACCGGCGACACCGCCGTGCTCGGGCGGCGGCCCGTCCCCGTCCATGCCGCGCCGGGTGCCCAGCTGGTGACGGTCGTGGAGGAGACCCGCACGGTGTCGAAGACCCACGCGCTCCTGCGCCGGCAGGGGGACGCGTGGGTCATCTCCGACCTCGGCTCCACGAACGGCGTCGTCGTGGACGACGCCGAGGTCGAGGCAGGGCAGGTGGTCCCGATCGGCGCGGAGTTCCTCCTCGGCGACGCGGTGCTGCGCCTGGTGCGCCAGGAACGCTGACCCTCGGTTGACCGCGCGTGTCGCGGTGCGTATGATTGATCGGGTGTGCGCTCATGCGCGCCCTGCGTCGTGCCTAGGTGCGAGGCGGGTTCCAGAAGGCGCACCATCTCAGGGAACGGCCTGCGAACAGGCCACCCCCACGGCATATCCACCACACGAGACGCGACGGAATCCCGGTGCGTCGGTGGATCCATGTGAGCCCGCCGGCACGTGCAACGCAGCCGCGCGGGGGAGACCACGTCGCTGTCACCGTGCAGCACAAGCAAGGAGAGAACGTGCCAACTATTCAGCAGTTGGTTCGCAAGGGTCGGACGCCCAAGGTCTCGAAGACCAAGGCGCCGGCACTGAAGGCGAACCCGCAGCAGGCCGGTGTCTGCACCCGCGTGTACACCACGACCCCGAAGAAGCCGAACTCGGCGATGCGCAAGGTCGCCCGTGTCAAGCTCCGCAACGGCACCGAGGTCACCGCGTACATCCCCGGTGAGGGCCACAACCTGCAGGAGCACTCGCTCGTGCTGGTGCGCGGCGGTCGTGTGAAGGACCTGCCCGGTGTGCGCTACAAGATCGTCCGTGGCGCCCTGGACACCCAGGCAGTCAAGAACCGTAAGCAGGCTCGCAGCCGCTACGGTGCGAAGAAGGGTTAAGGAACATGCCTCGTAAGGGTCCCGCCCCGAAGCGCCCCGTCGTCAACGACCCGGTCTACGGCGCCCCCATCGTCACCTCGCTGGTGAACAAGATCCTCGTCGACGGCAAGAAGTCGCTGGCCGAGTCGATCGTCTACGGCGCCCTCAAGGGTGTCGAGGCGAAGACCGGTGCCGACGCCGTCGCCACCCTCAAGAAGGCGCTCGACAACGTCCGTCCCACCCTCGAGGTCAAGAGCCGCCGCGTCGGTGGCTCGACCTACCAGGTGCCGGTCGAGGTCAAGCCGCACCGCGCCAACACCCTGGCGCTGCGCTGGCTCGTCAGCTACGCGAAGGGCCGTCGTGAGAAGACGATGACCGAGCGTCTGCAGAACGAGATCCTGGACGCCTCGAACGGTCTGGGTGCCGCGGTCAAGCGCCGCGAGGACACCCACAAGATGGCCGAGTCGAACCGCGCCTTCGCGCACTACCGCTGGTAATCAGCGGATCGCGGCCGGTTCCCGGTCCCCGCGGCACTCGCGGCGACCGGGAACCGGCCCATCAGCTACCACCTCAAAACAGGTAAGGAACAGCCCGTGGCACAAGAAGTGCTCACCGACCTCAACAAGGTCCGCAACATCGGCATCATGGCGCACATCGATGCCGGCAAGACGACGACGACCGAGCGCATCCTCTTCTACACGGGCGTCAACCACAAGATCGGCGAGACGCACGACGGTGCGGCGACGACCGACTGGATGGAGCAGGAGCAGGAGCGTGGCATCACCATCACGTCCGCTGCGGTGACCTGCTTCTGGAACAACCACCAGATCAACATCATCGACACCCCCGGTCACGTGGACTTCACGGTCGAGGTGGAGCGTTCGCTCCGCGTCCTCGACGGTGCGGTCGCCGTCTTCGACGGCAAGGAGGGCGTCGAGCCCCAGTCCGAGACCGTGTGGCGTCAGGCCGACAAGTACGACGTCCCCCGCATCTGCTTCGTCAACAAGATGGACAAGCTGGGCGCCGACTTCTACTTCACGGTCGACACCATCGTCAACCGCCTGAAGGCGAAGCCGCTCGTGCTGCAGCTGCCGATCGGTGCCGAGAGCGACTTCATCGGCGTCGTCGACCTGGTCGAGATGCGGGCCCTGGTGTGGCCCGGCGACGCCAAGGGTGATGTCACCATGGGCGCCAAGTACGAGATCCAGGAGATCCCCGCCGACCTCGCCGACAAGGCCGCCGAGTACCGCGAGAAGCTGCTCGAGACCGTCGCCGAGTCCGACGAGGCGCTGCTGGAGAAGTACTTCGGTGGCGAGGAGCTCTCGCTCGCCGAGATCAAGGGTGCCATCCGCAAGCTCACCGTCGCCGGCGAGCTGTACCCGGTGCTCTGCGGCTCCGCGTTCAAGAACCGCGGTGTGCAGCCCATGCTCGACGCGGTCGTCGACTACCTCCCCTCGCCCCTGGACGTGCCCGCCATCGAGGCGCACGACCCCAAGGACGAAGAGGTCATCATCGAGCGTCGTCCCGACGCGTCCGACCCGTTCGCCGCGCTGGCGTTCAAGGTCGCCGTCCACCCGTTCTTCGGTCGTCTGACCTACGTGCGCGTGTACTCCGGCCACCTCGACTCCGGTGCCCAGGTCATCAACTCGACCAAGGGCAAGAAGGAGCGCATCGGGAAGATCTTCCAGATGCACGCCAACAAGGAGAACCCGGTCGACGAGCTGCGCGCCGGCAACATCTACGCCGTCATCGGCCTGAAGGACACCACCACCGGTGACACCCTCGCCGACCCGAGCGCGCCGGTCGTCCTCGAGTCGATGACGTTCCCGGAGCCGGTCATCGAGGTCGCCATCGAGCCGAAGACCAAGGCCGACCAGGAGAAGCTGGGTATCGCCATCCAGAAGCTCGCCGAAGAGGACCCCACCTTCCGCACCGAGCTCAACCCCGAGACCGGCCAGACGCTCATCAAGGGCATGGGCGAGCTGCACCTGGACATCCTCGTGGACCGCATGAAGCGCGAGTTCAAGGTCGAGGCCAACGTCGGCAAGCCGCAGGTGGCGTACCGCGAGACGATCAAGAAGACCGTCGAGCGTCACGACTACACCCACAAGAAGCAGACGGGTGGATCGGGTCAGTTCGCGAAGATCCAGTTCACGATCGAGCCTCTCGAGGTCACGGCCGACAAGATCCACGAGTTCGAGAACAAGGTCACCGGTGGCCGCATCCCGCGCGAGTACATCGAGCCGACCAACCAGGGCTTCCAGGACGCCATGAACGTCGGCGTGCTCGCCGGCTACCCCATGGTGG
>JAEZSU010000302.1 GCA_023421635.1 Actinomycetes bacterium
GGGCGGCGTCGTGGACGGCCGCTCCTCGCGCGCCTCCCCCGGCTCGCTCACGCCGTCCCCGGCGTCGCCGGCATCTTCAGCGGGATGAGATCGCGCGGCGGCATGGGCGTGGTGCCGCGGACCACCACGAGGGAACGGAACAGGTCCTCGACCTGGGCGGCCGCCTCGACGTCGCCGGTCGCCGCGCCACCGATGACGCCCCGCAGGAACCAGCGAGGACCGTCGACGCCGACGAACCGTGCCAGCCGCATCCCGGGCGTCCCCTCCTGACCGGTCGCGACCGGGACCTCGGCGAGCAGTTCGGGCCCGAGCGGCCCGGTCCGCTCCTCCACGCGACCGCCCTGCTGCCGGACCTGCTGGCGGATCTGCTCACGCGTCTCGTCCCACAGCCCGCTCGAGCGAGGCGCGGCGAAGGCCTGCACCTGGAGCGTCGAGCCGGCGTAGTCCAGGCCGACGGCGACGATGCGCTTGGTCTGCTCCTCGACTTCGAGGCGCAGGTTGAGGCCCTCGCGGGGCAGGACCTTCACGGCACCGAGGTCGATGTAGGGCCGGACCGGGTTGACCTCGCTCTCGTCGAAGGGTCCCTCCACGGCGCGGTCCTCGGGGGCCGACTTCGGTGCGGGGGTGGATGCTGCATCCGTCATGTGCGGGTGCCTCCGTTCGTCGCGTAGCCTGTCGAGCCGAATCCGCCCTCGCCACGCGTACTCTCGGGCAGCACCTCGACCGGAACGAAGCGTACCGTCGGGACGGGCATGACGATGAGCTGCGCGATGCGATCGCCGACGGCGATGTCGTACGCCTCATGCAGATCGGTGTTCAGCAGCGAGACCTTGATCTCGCCGCGGTACCCCGCATCGACCGTGCCCGGGGCGTTCACGACCGTGATGCCGTGCTTGGCGGCGAGGCCGCTGCGCGGGACGACGAACGCGACGTAGCCGTCGGGGAGCGCGATGCGCACGCCCGTGCCGACGAGCGCCCGGTGTCCCGGCTCGAGCCGGACGGCCTCCGCCGCCACGAGATCCGCGCCGGCGTCGCCCGGGTGGGCGTACACCGGAGCAGCGGACGCGATAATGGGGATGTCCACGCTTTCCGTCACCCATCGAGGGTAATGCAGAACATGAATCCCAGCGCCCGCCCCTACCGCGAGCGGCTCACGCCCTCACTGTGGATGCTGATCGGCGCCGCCGTCTGCGCCCCGATGGCCGTGCTGGTGTTCGCACCTGCAGGCGCAGTCGTCGCGCTCCTCGCGGGCGTCCTCGTCGCAGCGGTCATCGTGACCCTGCTGGTCGCGTCCTCCCCCGTGGTCAGCGTGCAGGACGGCGTCCTGCGTGCCGGCCGCGCCCACATCGACGTGTCGTTACTCGGCGAGCCGGTCGTGCTCACAGGGGAGGACGCCCGCGCCGCGCGCGGTCCCCAATTGTCCGCGCGGGCGTGGCATCTGCTGCGCGGCGGGATCGACGGGCTCCTCGTCGTCCCGGTCGAGGACCCGGACGACCCGACCCCGGCGTGGGTGATCTCCACCCGGACACCGGATCGGTTGGCCGCGGCGATCCGCCGCGCTCAGCTCACGCCGAGCACTCCGAGCAGATAGGCCCGTACGACTCTTCGTGGTCCAGCTGCGACCGGTGCTTCACGAGGAAGCAGCTGACGCAGGTGAACTCGTCCTCCTGCGGAGGGAGCACGACGACGTCGAGCTCGAGGTCGGAGAGGTCGGCACCGGGCAGCTCGAAGCCCGCGGGGTTGTCGGCGTCCTCGACGTCGACGGAGCCGGACATCTTGTCGGGAACACGCTCCTTGAGCGCCTCGATCGACTCGCTGTCGTCCTCAGTCTTGCGGGGGGCGTCGTAATCCGTGGCCATTCGTCCGTATCTCTGTTTCTTCGGGTGGTGCGCACCGCCTCCGGGCGGGCGGGCATAGTTTGCATGAGGACCACGCTTTTCGCAAATGGCGTTCGTCCCTGCAGCGCGGCCGACAAGACCGAAACCCGCGGCGCGCGCGGGATATTCCCGGAGTCGGCGAAGGCGTGTGTCAGCATGGGCGGACGCGGTAGATGGGAGGCGTGTCTCGCATGGAACAGCTGAGGGTTATCGGCACGGAAGACGGCGCGCTGGTCCTGGCCACCGAGGGCGGCGAGCGATACACGCTCCCGGTCGACGAGGTGCTGCGCGCGGAACTTCGGCGCAGCCGTCGTGACCGCGAGAACGCACCGGCGACGGCCAAGCCCAGTCCCAGGGAGGTGCAGGCGCACATCCGCGCCGGCCTGTCGGCGCAGGAGGTCGCGGACGTGCTCGGCGCGAGCGTCGAGGACGTCCAGCGCTACGAGGCGCCGGTGCTCGCCGAACGCGAATTCATCGTGGGCCAGGCGCTCGCCGTGCCCGTGCTGACCAGCACGGACTTCGACGACGCACCCTCGACCACGTTCGGCACCGCGGTGCGGGCCAAGCTCGGCGAGGCCGGAGCGACGGATGAGCGGTGGACGAGCTGGAAGGAACCGAGCGGCTGGGTCGTGAAGCTCACGTTCGTCGCCGGCGAGGTCGAGCGCGACGCGCGCTGGTCGTTCGACCCCCGCCGGAGCACCCTCTCCCCGCAGAACGCGGATGCCACGCAGCTCTCCCGCCAGGGATCCCTGCCCGAGGGACTCATCCCGCGCCTGCGCGCCCTGGACTCCTCCGGCATCAAGGACGAGTCGCGGTTCGACAGCGGCGCCTTCGGCTCGCGCGGGACCGTGCTCGAGCCGCTGTCCGATGCCGCCCGCCATGCGGCACAGGACGCCGCGATCAAGCGCGCGCCCGATGCGCCCATCACCTCCCCCGAGACCGCCGACCTGCTCGAGGCGCTCCGCCGGCGCCGCGGCCAGCGCACCGCCGCACCCACGGACGAGACGCAGCACGAGGAACGGCGGATCGCCCCGGTGACCCCGGTGTCGCTCTTCGACGCGCAGGAGCCGAAAGCCCCTGAGCCCGCCCCGCAGCAGTCCGCCGGCCCGCAGCAGTCCGCGCCGTCCCCGCGGCCGGAAGGGCAGGAGCCGTCCAGGCGGAAGGGCCGCACCTCGATGCCGTCGTGGGACGAGATCGTGTTCGGCGCCCGCACCGACGAGAACTGATCAGCGCGCGAAGCCGCCGAGGCGGATGAGCGGGATCGTGGTCTCCTCGTCCGTGAGCGACCCGTGCTGCCCGACCATCCGGCGCGGCGCCGTATCGGCCCCCGGGCGGTCGTCGTAGTAGGCGACCCGGCTGCGGGCGGCGACGAGGACGTCGCCGATGCGTCCGCGCACGGCCTCCGCCACCGCGGAACCGAACAGGCCCGCGGCGATCGCCTCGTCCCGCGTCAGCACCCACGCGCGCTCGGACTCCCCGAGCCAGGCGCGATGCAGGTCGTCCTCGGCACCCTCCTCGGCGTACAGGTGGAGCATCCGCGGTTCGCCGCCGACCGCTGCGAGCCCGGCGGTGAGGTCCCCTTCACCGAAGAGGACCTGCCGGTGCGCGGGGACGTCGACCATCCCGTGATCCGCGGTGAGCAGCACCCCGACGCCCGGCCCGGCCGCATCGTGCAGCCGGCGGGCCGCGGCGTCGAGCTCCTCCAGCGCGAACGCCCACTCCTCGGACTCGGAGCCGCGGCGGTGCCCTGCCGTGTCGAGCTCCGGCGCGTACAGGTAGGTGAGCGACCCGGGCGTGGTGCGTGCGAGATGCGCCGCCAGCTCGACCCGATCGAGCAGTGCGGCCTCGCCGTATGCCCGGGCACCGCGGAGCGTCGCCCGGGTGAAGCCCGAGTCGGTGTACTCCGGACGCGACACCACGAACCGCGGGCGGCCGAGCGCAGCATCCGTCTCGAACACCGGTTCGGCACGTTGCCACGTCAGCGGGTCGAGCGAGCCGTCGTCCCAGCCGTTCAGCTGGTTCACGACGGCGCCGGTCTCGGGGACGCGGGCGCGGTAGCCGACGACGCCGTGCTCCCCCGGGGTGCGTGCGGTCAGGAGCGACGTGAGCGCGGCGGCCGTCGTACTCGGGAACACCGTCCGCGCGACGTCGCGGCGCGCCATGGCGGCGGCGAGGAAGCGCGCGTGCGCGCGGCGGGCGGAGAGGTTCCTCGCACCCAGTCCGTCGACGACGAACACGATGCCGGAGTGCACCGCCGGCAACACGCCCGAGGTCCCGTCGATCGCGGCCTGCAACATGGGCAGCACGTCGGTGAGGCTCCGGGTTTCAGCGGGCGCCGCCGGTAGGCTGAGTGACATCGGGGCCAGTCTGGCACATACGCCGACGGCCGCCGCCGACCCGAGGTCTTCCTGCCCATGACACCCACGCGTTCCGCTTCTTCCCCCGCGCCCGAGGGCCGCATCGAGGACATCGACCTGTCCGCAGAGATGCAGGGCTCCTTCCTGGAGTACGCCTACTCGGTGATCTACTCCCGTGCGCTGCCCGACGCCCGCGACGGTCTCAAGCCGGTGCAGCGGCGCATCCTGTTCCAGATGGCCGAGATGGGGCTGCGCCCCGACCGCGGGCATGTGAAGAGCGCACGTGTCGTCGGCGAAGTGATGGGGAAGCTGCATCCCCACGGCGACGCGCCCATCTACGACGCCCTCGTGCGCCTCGCACAGCCGTTCTCGTTGCGGGTGCCGCTCGTGGACGGCCACGGCAACTTCGGCTCGCTCGACGACGGCCCGGCCGCGGCAAGGTACACCGAGGCACGCCTCGCGCCGCCCTCGCTCGCGCTCACCGCGGACCTCGACGAAGACGTCGTGGACTTCATCCCGAACTACGACGGGCAGTTCCAGCAGCCGTCCGTGCTGCCCGCCGCGTTCCCGAACCTGCTGGTGAACGGCACCACCGGCATCGCGGTGGGCATGGCCACGAACATGGCGCCGCACAACCTCATCGAGGTCGTCGCCGCCGCAACCCACCTGCTCGAGCATCCGGACGCCGGCCTCGAGGAGCTCATGGAGTTCGTGCCCGGCCCCGATCTGCCGTCGGGCGGCATCATCGTGAGCCTCGACGGCATCAAGGATGCCTACGCCACCGGTCGCGGCAGCTTCAAGACCCGGGCGAAGACATCGATCGAGCAGCTCGGCCCGCGCAAGACGGGCATCGTGATCACCGAGCTGCCGTACATGGTCGGCCCGGAACGGGTCATCGAGAAGATCAAGGATGCGGTCGGCTCGAAGAAGCTCACCGGCATCTCCGACGTGACCGACCTCACCGACCGGCACCGGGGCCTCCGGCTCGTCATCGGTGTGAAGACCGGCTTCGACCCGAAGGCGGTGCTGGAGCAGCTGTTCCGCCTCACCCCGCTCGAGGACTCCTTCGGCATCAACAACGTCGCCCTCGTCGACGGCCAGCCGCAGACCCTGGGCCTGAAAGACCTGCTGCGGGTCTACCTGGACCACCGCATCCAGGTCGTGACACGTCGCAGCCGCTTCCGCCTGGGCAAGCGCAAGGACCGGCTGCACCTGGTCGAGGGCCTCCTCATCGCCATCCTCGACATCGACGAGGTCATCCAGGTCATCCGCTCCTCCGACGACTCGGAGCAGGCGCGCGCTCGTCTCATGGACGTGTTCGACCTGTCCGAGGTGCAGTCCGAGTACATCCTCGAGCTGCGGCTGCGCCGTCTGACGAAGTTCTCCCGGATCGAGCTCGAGGCGGAGCAGGACGCCCTGAAGGCCGAGATCGCGGCGCTCGAGGAGCTCCTCGCGAGCGACACCCTGCTGCGCGCGCAGGTGGCACGCGAGCTGGACGCCGTCGCCGAGGCGTACGGCACTCCTCGCCGTACGCTGCTCCTCGACGGCGGCCCGGTCGCATCCCGGTCCCGCACTGCGAAGGGCGTCGACCTGCAGCTGGCAGACGACCCGTGCCGCGTCTTCCTCTCCGCGACCGGCCGCATGGTGCGCGCCGCGCTCCGCACCGGGGAGGAGGACACACCCGCCGGCATCCTGGCTCCGTCGCGCCGCTCCAAGCACGACGCCGTCCGCAGCGCCGTCGACACCACGGTCCGCGGCGAGCTCGGCGCGGTCACGACCGCGGGGCGGCTCGTGCGCTTCTCCCCCGTCGACCTCCCCTCGGTGCCAGGGAACTCGGTGCAGCTCGCGGCCGGGACGAAGACCGATCAGTACCTCGGACTCGCCAAGGGCGAGCACGTCGTCGCGATCGTGCCGCTCACGGCGGAGCCGGTCATCGCGATCGGGACCGCGCAGGGCGTCGTCAAGCGGGTCGCCGCCTCAGAGATCGCGGCCAAGCACGAGATCGAGATCATCGCGCTGAAGCCCGGCGACCGCGTCGTCGGCGCGGCTCCCGCGCCCGACGGCACCGAGCTCGTGTTCGTCTCCTCCGACGCGCAGCGGCGGCGCTGCGAGGCCGCCGCGGTCCGGCCGCAGGGCCGTTCCGCGGGCGGCATGGCCGGCATCCGGCTCGGTGCCGGTGCGTCGGTGGTCTCGTTCGACGTCGTCGACCCGCAGCTCGAGAACGTCGTGGTGACGATCGCCGGCTCGTCGCAGGCACTCCCCGGCACGGATGCGGGATCGGCGAAGGTCTCGCCGTTTTCGGAGTTCCCCGCCAAGGGCCGCGCCACCGGCGGTGTGCGTGCGCAGCGGTTCTTGAAGGGCGAGGACCAGCTGACCCTCGCCTGGGTGGGTGCCGAGCCACGTGCGGTCGGTCCGGACGGGGCGGTGCGCCCGCTCCCCGAAGCGACCGCGAAGCGCGACGCGTCGGGTCAGGCCCTCGACGCGGTCATCGGCGCCGTCGGCACCGCGATCGCCTGAGCGCACCGGTGTGACCGGCTGCGCCGCATCCGCGAGTGCGCATCCGATTCGCCAGCGCGCATCCGATCGAATGCTGACTCGCTGAACGGATGCGCACTCGCGGACGTGGCGCGGGGGCGGCGCTCCGCCGCGGCCGCCTCAGGCGTCGATGCGCTCGCGTGCGAGCCGGTCGCTCGAGGTGACGATGAAGTCGCGCCGCCGCGCGCCCCGGGTGGGCATGCGGAGCGGGCGCC
>JAEZSU010000321.1 GCA_023421635.1 Actinomycetes bacterium
GGCGAGCTGTTCGGTGGGGGTGGTCATGCGTTCTCCTTGATGGTTTCCCGCGCCGCCTCGACGACGGCCTCGGCGGTGATGCCGAACTTCTGGAAGAGGGTCTTGTAGTCGGCCGAGGCACCGAAGTGCTCGATCGACACCGAGCGGCCGGTGTCGCCGACGATGCCGCGCCACGACAGCGACGAGCCCGCCTCGACCGACACGCGCGCCTTCACCGCCGCGGGCAGGACCTGCTCGCGGTACGCCTCGTCCTGCTCGGCGAACCACTCCAGCGAGGGCGCGGACACGACACGGGCGTTCAGGCCCTCGGCGCGCAGCTGCTCACGCGCCTCGACGGCGAGCTGCACCTCGGAGCCGGTCGCGATGAGGATGACGTCGGGCGTGCCGCCCGGTGCCTCGGCGAGCACGTAGGCGCCCTTCGCGGTCAGCGCGGCGGAGGCGAACGTGTCGCCGGACGCCTCGCCCTCGCCGCGCTCGAACGTCGGGACGTTCTGGCGGGTCAGGGCGATGCCGGCGGGGCCGGCGTGGCGGCGCAGCATCTCGAGCCACGCGTGCGCCGTCTCGTTGGCATCCGCGGGCCGGACCAGGGTGAAGTTCGGGATGGCGCGCAGCGTGGCGATCTGCTCGATCGGCTGGTGCGTCGGACCGTCCTCACCCAGGGCGATGGAGTCGTGCGTCCAGACGAAGATCGTCGGGATGTTCATCAGCGACGCCAGACGCACCGGGGGGCGCATGTAGTCGCTGAAGATGAGGAATGTGCCGCCGAAGGGGCGGGTCGGACCGTGCAGCACGATGCCGTTGAGGATCGACCCCATGGCGTGCTCGCGGATGCCGAAGTGGAGCACGCGGCCGTAGGGCGAGCCGCTCCATTCGTGCGTCGACCACTCCTCGGGGATGAACGACGGCGCGTTCTTGATCGTGGTCAGGTTCGACTCGGCGAGGTCGGCGGAACCGCCCCAGAGCTCGGGGAGCTCGGCGGCGAGGGCGTTGATGACCTGCCCGGACGCGGCACGGGTCGACACGTCCTTGCCGCCGGTGAACTGCGGCAGCGCCTGCTCGATGCCCTCGGGCAGCTCACGGGAGAGGAGCCGGTCCAGCAGCGCCTTGCGCTCCGGGTTGGCTGCCGCCCAGGCGTCGAAGGAACGCTGCCACTCGGCCTTCTCGGCCTCGCCGCGGGCGACGAGCTCCCGGGTGTGTGCAATGACGTCCTCGTCGACCTGGAAGGTGCGCTCCGGGTCGAAGCCCAGCACCTTCTTGGTGGCGGCGAGCTCCTCGGCGCCGAGGGCCGAACCGTGGATCTTGCCGGTGTTCTGCTTGCCGGGGGCCGGCCAGCCGATGATCGTCTTCAGGATGATCAGCGAGGGCTTGTCGGTCTCGCCCTTCGCCGCCTCGATGGCGGCGTAGAGCTCCGCCACGTCCTCGGTGTAGACGCCGGTCTTCTTCCAGTCGACGGTGATGACCTGCCAGCCGTACGCCTCGTAGCGCCGAGCCACGTCCTCGGTGAAGGCGACGTTCGTGTCGTCCTCGATCGAGATCTGGTTGGCGTCGTAGATGACGACGAGGTTGCCCAGCTTCTGGTGGCCGGCGAGCGAGGAGGCCTCGCTGGTGACGCCCTCCTCCAGGTCGCCGTCGGAGGCGATGACGTAGACGAAGTGGTCGAACGGCGAGGTGCCCGGGGCGGCGTCGGGGTCGAAGAGGCCCCGCTCGTAGCGGGAGGCGTACGCGAAGCCCACGGAGGAGGCGAGCCCCTGGCCGAGCGGGCCGGTGGTGATCTCGACGCCCTTGGTGTGGCCGTACTCGGGGTGCCCGGGGGTGAGGGAGCCCCAGGTGCGCAGCGACTGCAGGTCGGACAGCTCGAGGCCGAACCCGCCCAGGTACAGCTGCACGTACTGCGTCAGCGAGGAGTGCCCTGCGGACAGGATGAACCGGTCGCGGCCGAGCCAGTCCGGGTCCGCCGGGTCGTGACGCATGACGCGCTGGTACAGGAGGTACGCGGCGGGGGCCAGGCTCATCGCCGTCCCGGGGTGGCCGTTGCCCACCTTCTCCACAGCATCCGCCGCAAGCACGCGAGCGGTGTCCACCGCGCGCCCGTCGATCTCGTCCCACAGCAAATCGGTCACTGGACCGCCTTTCCAGAAAAGAGGTGCGCCCGACGAAGTCCGTCCGCGGACCACGTTCGCTGTGGGGCAGTCGGCGCCAGGCGCGCGTGAGCCTCAGCATAGCGAAGCGGCGGCACCCGCGGGCGGCTTCGACGATCGGGTGACATAGAATGGCAATCATCTTGGCACGTGCGCGAATGCGGGGGAGATGGACACCATGACCACGGAGATCGCCCGCTCGGCGACCCGTCCCTCGTTCCGCCGGACGCTGCGCGGCTACATCGCGTTGACGAAGCCGCGCGTCATGGAGCTGCTGCTGGTCACGACCGTGCCGGTGATGATCCTCGCCCAGGGCGGTCTGCCCAACCTGTGGCTGGTGCTGGCGACGGTGGTCGGCGGCGCGATGAGCGCCGGTTCCGCCGGTGCGTTCAACATGTACCTGGACCGCGACATCGACGCCCAGATGCACCGGACCGAGAGCCGGCCGATCGTGACCGGCGAGGTCTCCGCCCGCGGCGCACTGATCTTCGCGTGGACCCTCGCCGTCGTCTCCACCGTGTGGCTGCTGCTGACCACGAACTGGGTCGCGGCATCCCTGTCGGTCGGCGCGATCTTCTTCTACGTGGTCATCTACACGATGATCCTCAAGCGCCGCACCGAGCAGAACATCGTGTGGGGCGGAATCGCCGGCTGCTTCCCGGTCGTGATCGGCTGGAGCGCCGTGACCGGCACGCTCTCCTGGTCCGCCGGCATCCTGTTCCTCCTCGTCTTCCTGTGGACGCCGCCGCACTACTGGCCGCTCTCGATGAAGTACAAGGACGACTACGACGACGTCGACGTACCGATGCTCGGGGCCACCCGCAACAGCTCGCAGGTCGGCCTCCAGGTCATCCTCTACGCCTGGGCGACCGTGGCGTGCTCGCTCCTGCTCATCCCGGTGGCCCACATGGGGCTGGTCTACACGGTCTCCGCGGTGGTCTTCGGCGGCTGGTTCCTGTACGAGTCGCACCGGCTCTACAACGAATCCGTCCGGGGACGGACCGCCCGCCCGATGCGCGTGTTCCACGCCTCGATCTCGTACCTCACGCTGATCTTCCTGGCCGTCGCGGTCGACCCGCTGCTGCCCTTCTGATCCGGAGATGAACGCGCCCCGGCATCCTGCAGGATGCCGGGGCGCGTTCATCTCCGGATCAGAAGGGCAGCAGCGGGTCGACCGCGACGGCCA
>JAEZSU010000371.1 GCA_023421635.1 Actinomycetes bacterium
CCGCCGGGTTCGGCTTCTGCGTGCTCGGCAACGACGCGGGATACCTCCGCGAGGCCGCCACCGCAGCCGTCGCCGAGGCCCGCACCGTCCTCCGCGCCGAGGACTCCCCACAGCCGCCCCCGGCACGCCATGCTTCAGACACCGAATGAGAGGCACCCGATGACAGCCCACGATTCCCCGCCCGCCCTTCTCCACGACAAGGTCGTCCTCGTCATCGGCGCGAGCTCCGGCATCGGCGCCGACGCCGCGCGCGTGTTCGCCGCACACGGCGCGGCGCTGATGCTCGTCGCACGATCCCGTCCGGCGCTCGAGCGCATCGGGCGGGAGCTCGCCGCCGCCGGCCACACCGTCGAGGTGACGACCGGTGATGTGGCGGTCGCCGCCGACATGACACGCGTCGTGGACGAGGCCGTCGCCCGGTTCGGCCGACTCGACGGGGCGTTCAACAACGCGGCGATGACCCAGGCGGGCAGGCTCGATGAGGTGTCGGAGGCCGACTTCGACCGCATCCTCGAGGTGAACGTGAAGGGCACCTGGCTCGCCATGCGCGAAGAACTCCGGGTCATGCGGCCGGCCGGCCGCGGCGCCATCGTCAACGTCAGCAGCATCGGCGGGGTGCGCGGCAGCAGCGGCCTGGGCGCCTACCAGGCGACCAAGCACGCCGTCATCGGTCTCACCCGCACCGCCGCGCACGACAACGGTCCCGACGGCATCCGGGTCAACGTGGTGGCGCCGGGGCCCACCGAATCGCCCATGCTCGACGCGACGCGCGCCGCCATCCCCGGCGGTGTCGAGGCGCGCATCGCCGCGACCCCGCTGCGGAAGGCAGGCACCGGCCGCGAGGTCGGCGAAGCCGCCGCCTGGCTCCTCAGCGACGCCGCATCGCACATCAGCGGCGTCGTCCTCCCCGTGGACGGAGGCTTCAGTGCCTGACCTCGACGCGGCCGCATCCGCGGTCGGCACGCTGCGGCTGCCCGGCCGCATCCACTTCGGCTTCGGCGTCCGCCGGCAGCTGCCGCACCTCGTGGCCGAGTACGGCCGCACGGCGCTCGTGGTCGTCGACCCCTTCCTCGCGGACTCGCCGCTGTTCACCGAGACGGTGGAGGCGCTGACCGGCGCAGGGATCGAGGTCGTCGTCCACAGCGACGTCCGCCCGGAGCTCCCCGTCGACGCGCTGACGGCGTCGGCCCTGGCGGTCGCCGGTGCCGACCCCGATGTGGTCGTCGCCTACGGCGGCGGCAGTGCGATCGATGCGGCGAAGCTCCTCGCCCTGCTCCTCGTGCACGAGGGGCCGCTCAGCCGGTACTACGGCGAGAACGCGGTCCCCGGCGCCGTGCTGCCGCTCGTCGCGGTGCCGACCACCGCCGGCACCGGGTCCGAGGTGACGCCGGTCGCCGTGGTCTCGGACGCGGAACTGGAGATGAAGGTCGGCATCTCGAGCCACCACCTCATCCCCGCCGCAGCCGTCGTCGATCCCGAGCTCACCCTCGGAGCGCCGCCCCCGGTCACGGCGTACGCCGGCATCGACGCGCTCGTGCACGCACTGGAGTCGTTCACCGGCGCCCGGCTCCCGCTCGACTGGGACGGGACGCTGCCGGTCTTCACCGGCCGCAACGTGCTCGCCGCACCGCTCGCGCTCGAAGCCGTCCGCCATCTCGTCCCCCACCTCGAGGCGGCGGTCCGCGACGGATCGGACCGGGACGCGCGCGAGCACGTCGCCCTCGGGAGCCTCCTGGCCGGCATGGCGTTCGGGCCGACCGGCACGCACCTGTCCCACGCCCTGCAGTACCCGATCGGGACGATCACGAAGACCCCGCACGGGCTGGGCACCGGGCTCATGATCCCGTACGTGCTGCAGGCGAGCGTCGTGGTGGTGCCCGAACTCCTCGCGGAACTGGACCGGGCCATGGGCGGGACCGAGCCCGATCCCGCCCGCGCGGCCCAGGATGCGGTGGACCGCGTCGCCGCGCTGTGCGCCGCCATCGGCATCCCCGCAAGCCTGGCGGAGATCGGCGTCGCCGAGGAACAGCTCGACCGCATCGCGGAGCTCGCCCTGCGGTCCGCGCGCCTGGTGGCGATCTCGCCGCTCGGCGCCGACCCCGAGGCGATCCGCCTCATCCTGCGCGCCGCCCACGCCGGCGACCGCACCCTCATCGACCCGGCCCGCCTCGCGCGCTGACGGAAGGACCCCATGGACCTGCGCACCACCCTCTACATCGACGGCCGGTGGCGGCCCGGCTCGGACGGCGCCACGTTCCCCGTGATCGACCCCGCCGACGGCAGCACGGTCGCCGAGTTCGCGATCGCCACCCGCGACGATGCGCTCGCCGCGGTGGCCGCCGCGGAACGGGCGCAGGAGGGCTGGGCGGCGACGGCACCGCGTGCCCGGAGCGAGCTGCTGCGGGCAGCGTACGACGTGCTCACCGACGAGGTGGAGGACTTCGCCGAGCTCATGGTCCGCGAGAACGGCAAGGCCTATGCCGATGCGATGGCGGAGGCGTCGTACGCCAAGGAGTTCTTCCGCTGGTTCGCGGAGGAGGCCGTGCGCATCGGCGGCGACTACCGGCTCTCGCCCGGCGGCGACAAGCGGATCGTCGTCGACCGCGCCCCGATCGGGGTGTCGCTGCTGATCACGCCCTGGAACTTCCCCGCCGCGATGGCGACGCGCAAGCTCGCCCCCGCGCTCGCCGCAGGCTGCGCCGTCGTGCTGAAGCCGGCGCGCGAGACCCCGCTCACCGCCGCATACATCGTCGACGTGCTCGACCGGGTCGGGGTGCCCGCCGGCGTCGTGAACCTCGTCACCCCTGTGCCCACCGGGCCCGTGGTCGCCGAGATGCTCGCCCAGCCCGCGGTGCGGAAGTTGTCGTTCACCGGTTCCACCGAAGTGGGACGCGAACTCCTCCACGCCTGTGCGGACACGGTCGTCAGCACCTCCATGGAGCTGGGCGGCAATGCGCCGGTCATCGTGCTCCCGGGCGCCGACCTCGACCTCGCCGTCAGCGAGTCCATGTCGGCGAAGATGCGGAACGGGGGCTCGGCCTGCACGGCCGCCAACCGCTTCTATGTGCACAGCAGCATCCATGACGAGTTCGTCGCCCGCCTCGCCGCGCGCCTGGCCGCGGTCCGCACCGGGCCCGGCCTCGACCGGGACAACGATTTGGGGGCGCTCGTGTCGACGACGGAACGCGACAAGGTCGCCGGCCTCGTCGACCGGGCGGTGGCGGAGGGGGCGCGGG
>JAEZSU010000374.1 GCA_023421635.1 Actinomycetes bacterium
CCCCACATTCGTGACGGACGAACCCCGGGGGTGCCCCGGGACGCGGGTTACTCGGGGTCGCCGCCGAGCGGGCCCACCGCGGGGATCGGGCCGCCGTCGTCGGCACCGGTCTTGCGGACGCGGGCGATGAAGTTGCCGAGGTGGTAGATCACGAGCGCGGCGAGCGAGCCGATGACGATCGCGCCGAGCTGGAAGTCGCCCCACTGCATGGTGAACCCGGCGATCGCGATGACGAGCGACACCGCGGCGGTGTACTGGTTCACCGGCCGCGAGAAGTCGACGCGGTTGTCGACCCAGATCTTGATGCCGATGATGCCGATGAGCCCGTACAGCGCGGTCGTCGCACCGCCGAGGACGCCGGCCGGGATGCTGTTGAACACGGCACCGACCTTGGGGGAGAGGCTCAGCAGGATGGCGGCGGCACCGGCGACCCAGAACGCGGCGGTGGAGTACACGCGGGTCGCAGCCATGACGCCGATGTTCTCGCCGTACGTCGTGGTGCCGGAGCCGCCGAACATGCCGGCGATCGTGGTGGAGACGCCGTCGGCGATGAGCGCCCGGCCGGTCTGCTTGTTCACCTCGGGGCTGGTCATGGTGGCCACGCCGCGGACGTGCCCGATGTTCTCGGCGAGGAGGACGAGCACGACCGGCAGGAACATCGCGATCGCGGCCCAGGTGCCGGGCTGGGTGACGTCGGCGAGGTGGAACTCGGGCAGGCCCACCCATGCGGCCTCCTCGACGGCGCTGAAGTCGAGCACGCCGCCGATCGCCGCCGCGATGTAGCCGACGATGACGCCGAGGAAGATCGACACGCGGCCGAGGAAGCCCCGGAACAGCACGCTGAACAGGATGACGGCGACCAGGGTGATGGATGCCACGAGCGGCTGCGCCTGGAAGTTCAGCCATGCCGTGGGTGCGAGGTTGAAGCCGATGAGCGCGACGATCGCGCCGGCGACGACCGGCGGCATGAGCTTGTCGATCCATCCGGTGCCGGCGAACTGGGCGATGACGCCGACGAGGGTCACGAGGAGGCCGACGGCGACGATGCCCGCGAGGGCGCTGCCCATGCCGGCGGTCGCGGTGGCGGCCGTGATCGGCGCGATGAACGCGAACGAGGAGCCGAGGTAGCTGGGGAGCTTGTTCTTCGTGACGATGAGGAACAGCAGCGTGCCGATGCCCGAGAACAGGAGCGTCGTGGGCACGGGGAAGCCGGTGAGCACGGGCACCAGGAACGTCGCACCGAACATGGCGACGACGTGCTGGACGCCGATCGCGATGGTCGCGGGCCAGTTCAGGCGTTCGTCGGGCGCGACGACCTGCCCGGGTTCGACGGTGCGCCCGTTGCCGTGCAGCTTCCAGATGGCCATGGTGCTCTCCTCAGTGATGTCGTTCGGGTCTGGCCGCGAGACGGCGTCTGCGCGCCGAGACAGCGGGTTCCCCCCGCCGTCTCGGCGTCCAGATGCGATCTCGCGGATCCAAGGGGGAGTCTCGCGGATCCGCGGGGCTGTGCGCGCGCGGCGCGCAGGTCAGCGTGCGAGGCGGTCGAGCAACTCGCGGTAGCGCGCCGCGGTGCGGGCGACGACATCGTCCGGGAGCGCGGGCGGCTCGCCCTGCCTGTCCCAGTTCGCGGCGAGCCAGTCGCGGACGATCTGCTTGTCGAAACTCGCCATGCGCTCGGTCGGCGTCGTCCCAGTCGCCCACGCCCGCGCGTCCCAGTAGCGGGACGAGTCGGGCGTCAGCACCTCGTCGGCGAGGGTGAGCACCCCGTCCTCGTCGACGCCGAACTCGAACTTCGTGTCGGCCAGGATGAGCCCCCGCTCCTCGGCGGTGGCCGCGGCACGGCGGTAGATCTCCAGCGACAGGTCGCGCAGCTGGGCCGCCCGCTCCGCGCCGACGAGCTCGACGGTGCGTTCGAACGAGATGTTCTCGTCGTGCTCGCCGAGGGGGGCCTTGAACGCGGGGGTGAAGATCGGCTCGGGCAGGCGATCGCCGTCGGAGAGGCCGTCGGGCAGCGGGATGCCGCACACCGTCCGGTGCTCCCGGTACTCGGCCCACCCCGACCCGGTGAGGTAGCCCCGCACGACGCACTCGATCGGTTCCATCTCGAGCGCCTTCACGACCATCGCGCGTCCGGTCACCGCGTCGGGGACGAGCGAGACGGCGTCGTCGCCCTCGAGCACGTGGTCGGCCACGAGGTGGTTCGGGATGCGGCGGCCGCCGTCCGCGCCCGCGAGGCGGTCGAACCACCACAGGCTCAGCGCGGTGAGCAGTGCGCCTTTGCCGTCGATGCCGGGCTCGAGCACGTGGTCGAACGCGCTGACCCGGTCACTGGCGACCACGAGCATCCGGGCCGGCGCCGCATCCTCCGGGGTGTCGGCGGGGACGTACAGGTCGCGCACCTTGCCGGAGTAGACGTGCCGCCAGCCTGGGAGGTTCTCGTAGCTCACCCGCCCATTATCCCGCCGGGGCGAGGGCTCACTGTCAGGGGGTGATCCGGTCGACGTACGTGAACGCCTCGGCCACCGCGTCCGGCCAGGAAGCTGCCTCGGACAGCGGCACCACGAGCCACTCCCGCATGACCCGCTCGCGCATGACCATCGGGGCCGCGGCGGTCGTGGCGACCCACGTGTCGACGCGGTCAGCGGGGAGCTTGACGATCAGCCCGCCGTCGAAGCCGACGAAGGCGAACACCTTGCCCCGGATGCGGAGACTCTCGGAGCCGAACATCGGCGCGACCTCGACGCCCGGCCGGGCGAGGAACGCGTCCTCGATCGGTGCGAACAGCTCGTGCCCGCGCCGCTTGGCCGCGCCCCGTCCGTCCGTGCCCATGTGCCGTGCCCCTCAGTCCTCCGGGTCGTCGGGGTCGATCGGCGCGTGGTGGTCGAAGCCGGCGGCGCCGCGCTTCCAGTACCCGCTGATCGCCATCTGCTCGCGGGGGAGTGCGAGGTCCCGCCGCAGGAACCGCCGGAGCCCGACCAGCCGCGACGCCTCGGTCGCGCCGAACACGAAGGTACCCGCGTCCACTCCGGCCGCGGCCACGGTTGCGGCCAGATCGTCGCCGCCGGCGATGACGGGCACGTCGCGACCGCCTTCGGCGCGCAGATAGTCGCGCACCCAGCCCAGGTCGCCCTCGATGTCGGCGATCACTTCGACCGCGGTGCCGGGAAGGTCCGCGATCCACCGGCTCGCAGACGGCAGCGCGGTGCCGTCGACGACGAGGAGCACGCGCGGCGCGTTGCGGGTCGC
>JAEZSU010000379.1 GCA_023421635.1 Actinomycetes bacterium
GGCGTGCACTCCGCGCGGAGGTGCGGCGGTTCACCGCGCGGCAGCGGCGTCGTCGGATGCTGTGGCTCGGCGGCATCGGCGCCTTCCTCCTGCTCGTCGCCGCGACCGTCGGCGTCGCGTACAGCCCGCTGTTCGCACTGCAGCGCATCCAGGTCGTCGGCACGTCGCAGCTGTCCGCGGAGACCGTCGCCGACGCGCTGTCCGGACAGCTCGGCACCCCGCTCGCCGCGGTGGACGAGTCCGCGGTCAAGGCGGCGCTGGTCGCCTTCCCGCTCGTGGAGTCCTACACCCTCGAGGCCTCGCCGCCGCACGACCTCGTGGTGCGCATCGTCGAACGCACCCCCGTCGGCTACGTGGGCAGCGCGGCCGGCTACACGCTCGTCGACGCCGCCGGAGTGGCGCTGGCGACGACGCCGGAACCGCCGGCGGGCCAGCCCGCGCTCGAGGTCGCGGGCGGACTGGGGTCGGATGCGTTCCTCTCCGCCGGGAAGGTGATGCGTGCGCTCCCGCCGGAACTGCGCGCGCAGGTCACCGCCGTCGCGGCATCCTCGCCGGACGATGTCCGGCTCACGCTCGCCGGGGCCGAGGTGGTCTGGGGGAGCGCGGACGAGTCGGCGATGAAGTCGCTCGTCCTGCAGCGGATCATGGCCGGCCGTCCCGGTGCGTCGGCCTACGACGTGTCCGCGCCCGCCGCCGCCGTGGTGCGCTGAGTCCGTCTTCGGCGACACGCCGCCCGCATCCCGACATCCGACCGGGTGGCCCATACCTTCAATCAAGGAATTGCATACCGGGCAACACTTTAACCTTCCACTTGAGGGTGAATGTTGACATCGGATGTGGAGCGGTTCGGGACGAGATGGAGGCCGGCATGAGCCAGAACCAGAACTACCTCGCGGTGATCAAGGTCGTCGGCGTCGGCGGCGGCGGCGTCAACGCCGTGAACCGCATGATCGAGCTCGGATTGCGGGGTGTGGAGTTCATTGCGGTGAACACCGACGCGCAGGCGCTGCTCATGAGCGACGCGGACGTCAAGCTCGACGTCGGCCGCGAGCTGACCCGGGGGCTCGGCGCGGGTGCCGACCCCGAAGTGGGTCGCCGCGCCGCCGAGGACCACGCGGAGGAGATCGAGGAGGCGCTCGCGGGTGCCGACATGGTCTTCGTCACCGCCGGTGAGGGCGGTGGCACCGGAACCGGTGGCGCCCCCGTCGTCGCACGGATCGCGAAGTCGATCGGCGCGCTCACCATCGGTGTCGTCACCAAGCCGTTCTCGTTCGAGGGCCGTCGCCGTCAGAGCCAGGCCGAGGCGGGCGTCGCGAAGCTCAAGGAAGAGGTCGACACCCTCATCGTGGTGCCGAACGACCGGCTGCTCGAGATCAGCGACCGCGGCATCTCGATGATCGAGGCCTTCGCGACCGCCGACCAGGTGCTGCTCGCCGGTGTGCAGGGCATCACCGACCTCATCACCACCCCGGGGCTCATCAACCTCGACTTCGCCGACGTGAAGTCGGTCATGCAGGGCGCCGGCTCCGCGCTCATGGGCATCGGTTCCGCCCGCGGTGCGGACCGTGCGATCAAGGCGGCCGAACTCGCGGTGGAATCGCCGCTGCTCGAGGCCTCGATCGAGGGCGCCCACGGTGTGCTGCTCTCGATCCAGGGCGGGTCGAACCTCGGCATCTTCGAGATCAACGACGCCGCGCAGCTGGTGAAGGAGGCCGCGCACCCCGAGGCCAACATCATCTTCGGCACCGTGATCGACGACACGCTGGGCGACGAGGTCCGTGTCACCGTCATCGCCGCCGGCTTCGACGGCGGCGAGCCCTCGCCCCGCATCGAGCCGGTGGTCGCGGCGCGTCCGGCGATCCCCGCCGTCACGCTCCCGGCGGAGCCGGCGGCGACGGATGCGGCGGCGGAGCCTGCCGAGCAGCAGCAGCAGCCGGCCGTGCCGGTCGCCGCAGGCATCTCCGAGCCGGCGTCCTACGACTCCGCCTTCGGCGACGACGACCTGGACATCCCCGACTTCCTGAAGTGACCGACCCTGCCGTGAGTGACGACCTGGCCGCCCGTCTCGCCGAGATCGACGCCCGCATCGCCGATGCGGCGCGGGCGTCGGGGCGCGACCCGGGCGAGCTCACCAGGATCGTCGTGACGAAGTTCCACCCCGCGACGCTGGTCGCGCGCCTGGCCGCGCTCGGCGTGACCGACGTGGGGGAGAACCGGCAGCAGGAGCTCACCGCCAAGGCGACAGCGCTGGCGGACACCGACCTGCGGTGGCACTTCATCGGCCAGGCGCAGACCAACAAGGCGCGTGCGGTGCGGGAATCCGCATCCGTCGTCCACTCGATCGACCGCGCCCGGGTCGCGGACGCCTTCGACCGCGCCGGGTCGGAGGGCGCACCGCCCCTGGACGTGCTGATCCAGGTGAACCTCACGGCCGATCCCGGCCGCGGCGGCGTGGCGCCGGACGATCTCGAGCAGCTCGCGGCGCACGTCGTGGAACGCTGCGGGACGCTGCGGCTGCGCGGGATCATGGCGGTCGCACCGCTCGACGAGGACCCCGCCGCGGCGTTCGCCCGGGTGCACGGCTACGCCGAGCGCCTGCGCCGCATCGCACCGGACGCGACCTGGATCTCCGCCGGCATGACCGGCGACTTCGCGGAGGCCATCGCGGCCGGCGCGACACACCTGCGGATCGGCTCGGCAATCACCGGTCCGCGCCCCGACCACGGATAGCCTCTCACCAGACGAGCAAACGGAGGACGCGATGTCGAACCCCCTGAAGAAGACCATGGTCTACCTCGGCCTCGCCGACGAGGAGGAGACCTACGAGGAGCAGGCCGCGCCGGTGCGGACCGCCCGCAAGAGCGAGCAGGTCGAGAAGCCGGCCGCGCCCGTCACGCCCCTCCACCGCCCCGCCGTCGTGCGTCAGCCGACGGTCGGCTCCGTCAGCGAGATCCTCACCGTCCACCCCAAGCAGTACCGCGACGCGCAGGTCATCGCCGAGAACTTCCGCGAGGGCATCCCGGTCATCATCAACCTGTCGCAGATGAGCGACGCCGACGCGCGCCGGCTGATCGACTTCGCGAGCGGACTGTCGCTCGGGCTGTACGGTCGCATCGAGCGGGTCACCAGCAAGGTGTTCCTGCTCTCGCCGGAGAACGTCGCTGTGTCCGGCGACGGCACCGTCGCGCAGGCGGATCCGGACGCCGCAGGCTTCCCCCAGCAGTAGTCGTGGAGGTCGTGCGCGTCATCGCCTCGATCGCGAACATCCTGCTGCTGATCTACGTGATCGTGCTGCTGGTTCGTCTGATCCTGGAATACATCCCCATCTTCAACCGCGAGTGGCGCCCCCGTGGGGCCGGACTCGTCGTGGCGGAGCTCGTCTACACCGTCACCGATCCGCCCATCCGGTTGCTGCGCCGTGTCATCCCGCCGCTGCGCATCGGACCGGTCGCGATCGACTTCGCGTTCGCGCTCACGATGCTGCTGTGCTTCATGCTGCTGTCCGTCACCAGGACCGTCGCGCAGCTCTGACACCTTCGACAGCCCTGCTGCGGCGCGGCTATGCTGTCGTCAAGCGGCCCGTACTGCGGGCACCGTCCCCCTGGCACACGCCGCCACGCCCCCGAGAGGAACACCATGGCATTGACTCCGGATGACGTCGTCACCAAGCAGTTCCAGCACGTCCGGTTCAAGGAGGGGTTCGACCCCGACGAGGTCGACGACTTCCTCGACGAGATCGTCGTCGAGTGGCGGAAGACCATCGCGGAGAACGAGGAGCTGAAGGCCAAGCTCGCCGCCCTCGAGTCGGGTGAAGCGGCCGCAGCGCCCGTCGCCGTCGAGGAGGAGACGGTCGAAGAGGCCGTCGTGGCAGCCCCCGCCGCCGCAGCGATCCCGTCCGCCGCCGCCACCACCGACGCCGCAGGCATCATCGAGCTGGCGCAGCGCCTGCACGACGAGCACGTCGCCGAGGGCAAGGCCCAGCGCGACCAGCTCGTCTCCGACGCCAAGGCGCAGGCCGCGTCCATCGTGGCCGAGGCCGAGGCGAAGGGCCGCGACGAGCTCGCCCGCCTCGAGAAGGAGCGTTCCGTCCTCGAGGGCCGCATCACCGAGCTCCGCCAGTTCGAGCGCGACTACCGCTCGCAGCTGCGCGACCTCATCGAGGGCAAGCTCCGCGAGCTCGACGCCAGCTCCAGCCCGTCTGGCAGCACGCCGGTGTCGGCGATCGGCCTGTAGGCCAGTTGTCGCCCCGGCGCACACTTCGCCCCTCGACGGCCGGCGCCCTCATCGCGATCCTCGCGGTGGCGGTGCTGGCCGTCGACCAGTTCACGAAGTACCTCGCAATCACCTTCCTCCCGTCCGAGACGCTCGTCCCGGTGCTGGGGGACTTCTTCGGCCTCTACCTGATCCGCAACTCCGGTGCGGCGTTCTCGTTCGGCGCCGGCTTCACCTGGGTCTTCACGATCGCGCTGGCGGCGGTCGCCGTGGCCATCGTCGTCCTCATCCGCCGCGTCCGCGCCCGCTCGTGGGCGATCGTGCTGGGGCTGCTCCTCGGCGGGGTGCTCGGCAACCTGACCGACCGCCTCTTCCGTGAGCCCGGCTTCGGCGTCGGGCACGTGGTCGACTTCATCTCGACGCCCTGGATGTGGTTCTGGACGTCCCCGGCGATCTACAACATCGCCGACTGCTTCATCGTCACGATGATGATCTCGATCGCGGTCCTGGTGTTCATCGGACTCCGCCTCGACGGCACGCGTGAGCCCCGGCGGAACCAGGCGGATGCGGCCACCGCCGACGCCGACGACGCGCACCGGGACTGACATGGAGTCTCGCGCACTGCCCGTGCCCGACGGGCTCGACGGCACCCGGGTCGACGCCGCGCTGGCGAAGCTCCTCGGGTTCTCCCGCACGTTCGCCGCCGAGGTCGTCGACGCCGGCGGTGCGAGCCTCGACGGGCGGCCGCTGCAGAAGTCCGACAAGCTGCGGGCGGGCGGCTGGCTCGAGGTGTCGTGGACGGCCAAGCGCGAACCCGAGGTGGTGCCGATCGCCGTCCCCGACCTCGGGATCGTCCACGACGACGACGACATCGTCGTGGTCGACAAGCCCGCGGGGGTCGCCGCCCATCCCTCCATCGGCTGGGAGGGACCGACCGTGCTCGGCGCCCTCGCCGCCGCCGGGTATCGCATCGCGACGACCGGCGCCGCCGAACGTCAGGGCGTCGTGCACCGTCTCGACGTCGGGACGAGCGGCCTCATGGTGGTCGCCAAGACCGAGCGCGCCTACACCGCGCTCAAGCGCGCCTTCAAGGAGCGCGAGGTGGAGAAGATCTACCACGCCGTCGTGCAGGGACACCCCGATCCGCTCGTCGGCCCGATCGACGCGCCGATCGGCCGGCATCCGTCGCACTCGTGGAAGTTCGCAGTCACGCCCGACGGCAAGGACTCGGTCACCCACTACGAGACGCTCGAAGCGTTCCGCGGCGCCGCACTCCTGGAGATCCACCTCGAGACCGGGCGTACCCACCAGATCCGCGTCCATATGGCCGCGCACCGCCACCCCTGCGTGGGCGACCCGCTCTACGGCGCCGACCCCACCCTCTCGGCACGACTCGGACTCACCCGCCAGTGGCTGCACGCCCACGAACTGTCGTTCGCGCATCCGATGACGGGGGACTGGGTCACGTTCACCTCGCCCTACGCGCCCGACCTGCAGCGGGCACTGGACATCCTCCGCGCCGACTGATCCCTGGACGGGACCGGGAGGGCACGCCAGAGTGAACGCATGACGTTCGATGTGCGCGCGGCGACGGCGTTCGACGACGTGGCGACGCTCCTGGGGCCGAAGCGGCCCACCTCCAATGTCTGCTTCTGCCTCAGCTCCCGCATCCCGTCGGCGGAGAACACGGCGCTGCGCGGCCTCGCGCGTGCGGAGCGTGTGCGGTCACTGTGCGCCCAGGAGCCGCCGCCTGGCGTCATCGCGTACGACGACGACGAACCCGTCGGCTGGGCCGCGGTGTATCCGCGTGCGGGGACGACGTTCGCGCGGAACCGCCGCATCCCGCACATCGACGACCTCGACGTGTGGTCGGTCTGGTGCGTCCGGGTGCGCCCCGGCCACCGCGGCCGGGGCATCGCGCACGTGCTCGTCGAGGGCGCGGTCGCCCACGCCCGGGCCTCCGGCGCGCCCGCGATCGAGTCGTACCCCGTCGACAACGGCGATGCGCGCGTGGACCTCACCATGGCGTACGTGGGCACGCGCCGGCTCTTCGAGCACGCCGGCTTCCGCAAGGCCGCCGACACCACATCGGTGCTGAACGGGTTCCCCCGCATCCTCATGCGGCGTGACCTGCGCGGCTGAGCCCGGGTCACCGGCCGCCGAGGAAGCGGGCCTGCGGCTCGTCGGCGAGCGCCATCTCCACGCGTCGGCGCATGTCCTCGCCGAGCGCCGAGAGGTCGTTCAGCGGATACCAGCCGACCTCGCTCATCTCACCGTCGACCGGTCGCGGCTCGCCCGAGACCCAGCTGCAGCGGAACGTGAGATCGAGGTAATCGTTCTGATCGCCGTTCTCGTACGTCACCCGCGGGAGCTGGTGCACCCAGACCAGCCGTTCGGCGCGGATCACGACACCGGCCTCCTCCAGCGCCTCGCGCACGGCGGCGTCTGCCGGCTCCTCGCCCGGATCGATGATGCCGGTGATCGGCGTGAGGGCGCCGTTGTCGCTCCGGCGGCCCAGCAGCACCTCGTCGCCGCGGACGATCACGGCCGTCACACCGCTCAGGGACAGCGGCCTGGTGCCGATGTAGCGGCGCAGTTCGAGGATGAAGTCCGGGGTGGCCATGCGCCCACCCTAGGCCCGGCGCGTCGCGGGCGGAGACGGGCGACCCGCCGCGCACCCAGGAGCCACGTCGGAGGCGGAACGTAGACTCGATACGTGGCAGCCGACTCCTTCGTTCACCTCCACGTCCACAGCGAGTACTCGATGCTCGACGGAGCCGCCAAGATCGGTGCGATGACGAAGGCCGCCGCCGACTACGGCATGCCGGCGATCGCCGTCACCGACCACGGCAACACGTTCGCGGCGTTCGAGTTCTACAACGCCGCCCGTGCAGCCGGGGTGAAGCCGATCATCGGGCTCGAGGCGTACGTCACCCCAGGCACGCACCGCAGCGACAAGTCGCGCGTGGCGTGGGGCTCCCCCGAGCAGAAGAGCGACGACGTGTCGGGTTCCGGCGCGTACACGCACATGACGATGTGGAGTCAGAGCACGGAGGGGATGCACAACCTCTTCCGGCTCAGCTCGCTCTCGAGCATCGAGGGCTACTACTTCAACCCGCGCATGGACCGCGAGCTGCTCGAGACGTACGGCAAGGGCCTCATCGCGACGACCGGGTGCCCGTCGGGCGAGGTGCAGACGCGGCTGCGGCTCGGCCAGTACGACGCCGCCCGCGCCGCCGCCG
>JAEZSU010000004.1 GCA_023421635.1 Actinomycetes bacterium
CGCCAGCTCCGAGCCCTCGACTGCGGCGATGCGGTGCCCGACGTCCGCCACGAGCGCGGCGTCGTCCGTGTACTCCTGCGCGGCCTCGCGGTACGCGGTGACGAGCACGTCGCGGCGGAAGCCCTGCGGGGTCTGCGCGGCGGCGAGTTCGGACCGGTCGACCGCGGCGAGCACCTGCCCCTCCCCCACGCGCTTGAGGGTGTCGACGACCGGCAGCACGGGGATCACGCCCGGCAGCCATTCGGCCACCGCATCCGCCACGCGAGTGAACACCTCGGGCGGGGTCAGCGCGCGGGCGGCATCGTGCACGAGCACGGTGTCCACATCGGCCCACAGGGCGTCGAGCCCCGCGGCGACCGACTGCTGCCTGGTCGCACCGCCGACGACGACGCGCGCGAGTTCACGGCGATCACCCGCCGCGGCGAGCAGATCCGTGAGCGCGTCGCCCTCGTAGCCGTCCGGCGCGACGACGATCACCTGCGCATAGGGCCCGTCGAACACCGAGCGCAGCGCGTGACGGAGCACGGTGTCCCCGTCGATGCCGACGAAGGCCTTGGGTGCACCGGCGTTCAGGCGCGTGCCGGAGCCGGCCGCGACCACGATGACCGCGAGTCGCGGCGGGGGTGCGAGGTCCACGAGGACGGGGACCTCAGCTGGCGAGGACCTCTTCGAGGAGGACGCTGGCCTTCTCCTCGTCGGTCTTCTCGGCGAGCGCCAGTTCCGACACGAGGATCTGCTTGGCCTTGGCCAGCATCCGCTTCTCGCCCGCGGAGAGCCCGCGGTCCTGGTCGCGGCGCCAGAGGTCGCGGACGACCTCGCTGACCTTGATCACATCACCCGAGGCGAGCTTCTCGAGGTTCGCCTTGTACCGGCGGGACCAGTTGGTGGGCTCCTCGGTGAACGGTGCACGCAGCACCTCGAAGACCCGCTCGAGGCCGTCCTTGCCGATCACGTCGCGGACGCCGACGAGGTCGACGTTCTCCGCCGGGACCTCGATGATCAGATCGCCTTGGGTGACGTTGAGCTTCAAGTACTTCTTGGTCTCGCCCTTGATGACGCGTTCCTTGACCTCGATGATCGTCGCCGCACCGTGGTGCGGGTATACGACCGTTTCGCCAACCTCAAAAAGCATGGAGTTATGTCCTTTCGGCAGCTAATAGCATACCACAGGCCATGTGCGCTAAGGTATGCGCCCCGGACGGTGGTGCGTCCTTCGAGCGGGGCCCGGACCCCATAGAATGCTGGAAGAACTCGTCTGCCCTCTGGGAGGTACTGTGAAATCGCGTCTGATCGCGTCCCTGGCCGTGGGTGCCGCCGTCGTCCTCGGGACGACCGGCTGCGGCCTGATCGCGCCCCAGGGGACGACCGTGCAGTACCAGCCGTCCGACGGCATGAACGTGCCCAACAGCAGCGGGCCCCTCAAGGTGCGCAACGCCCTCATCGTCGCGAACGAGGACGGCACCGAGGGCAACTTCGTCGCCGCCATCGTGAACTCGGGCGACAAGGACGAGGTCCTCCACCTCGAGGTCGGCGAGGGCTCGGATGCGGTGAAGAAGACCATCCGCGTCTCGGCAGGCACCGCGAAGAGCCTCGGCATCCCCGAGATCGACGGCGTCGAGAGCATCGTCGGCGCCGACCCGCTCCTCATCGAGGGCCTCGACACCAAGCCCGGCGCGACCGTGCCCGTGTACTTCCAGTCCGGCGACGGCGAGGGCGCGATCGTGCAGATCCCCGTGCTCGACGGCACGCTGGACTACCTGGCCGACCTCGTTCCCTGAGCGTCACCGCACACATCGAACAAGGGCGGCACCCGATCCGGGTGCCGCCCTTCTTCGCGTCGCGGCTCAGGACTCGAACCGGTACCCCAGCCCGCGCACGGTGAGCAGCATCTCCGGGTCGCCCGGGGTGCGCTCGATGCGGGAGCGGATCCGCTTGATGTGCACGTCGAGCGTCTTCGTGTCGCCGAAGTAGTCGGAGCCCCACACCCGGTCGATGAGCTGCCCCCGCGTCAGCACCCGGCCGGCGTTGCGCATGAGCACCTCCAGCAGCTCGAACTCCTTGAGCGGCATGGGGATCTCCGTCCCGTCCACCGCGACGGTGTGGCGGTCGATGTCCAGCGTGACCCGGCCGGCGCTCAGCACCCGATCGTCGAGGTCCGCCTCAGGCTGCGCGTACCGGCGCAGCACCGCCCGCATCCGGGCCAGCAGCTCGCGTGCCGAGTAGGGCTTGGTGACGTAGTCGTCGGCGCCGAGCTCGAGCCCGACGACGATGTCCACCTCGCTGTCCTTCGCGGTGAGCATGATGATCGGCACCGACGATTCGGTGCGCAGCTGCCGGCACACCTCCGTGCCGGGGATGCCGGGGAGCATGAGGTCGAGCAGCACGATGTCCGCGCCCCGCTCCCGGAAGGCGGCGAGCGCGGCGGTGCCGTCCTCCGCGGTCTCGACCTCGAACCCCTCCCGGCGCAGCAGGTACGCCAACGGGTCGGCGAGGTCTGGTTCGTCCTCCACGATCAGCACGCGGGTCATGCGGGCGCTCCGGTCTCTCTGGCATCGACGGCGGTCGCCGTCTTCTTGGGCTTCTTCTTGCGCGGTTTCGCCACGCCGTCTGCGGGGTACGCGGGCGGTGCGTCGATCAGGGGCAGCTGGATCGTGAAGGTCGAGCCGCGACCGGGGCGGGACCAGACCCGCACCTCGCCGCCGTGCCGTTGCACCGCGTGCTTGACGATCGACAGCCCCAGCCCGGTGCCGCCGGTGCGGCGGGAGCGGGCCTGGTCGGACCGGTAGAAGCGCTCGAACACCCGGTGCTGCTCCGCCTCGGCGATCCCGATGCCGCGATCGGTCACGGCGATCTCGACGGCGTTGTGGACGTGTTTGACGCCGATGCCGATCTGCGACCCCGGCGGCGAGTACGCGATCGCGTTGGCGATGAGATTGCCGACCGCCTCGCCGAGGATCTGCGCGTCGCCGAGGACGAAGAGCCCCCGGGTGCCGCCGCGGACGAGGGTCACGCCGGCGGCGTCCGCGGCGACCGCGTGCGCCTCGACCGCGGCGGTCAGCACCTCGTCGATCGAGACCTCGCGCACCTGGGTCGACTCGTCCGCCGCCTGGAGCCGGGACAGGTCCATGACCCGCGAGGTGAGCCCGGCCAGCCGCGCCGCCTCCGCACTCATCCGCCGCGCGAACACGCGGACCTGCTCCGGGTCGTCGGCCGCGGACTCGACCGCTTCGGCGAGGAGGGTGATCGCGCCGACGGGGGTCTTCAGCTCGTGGCTGGTGTTGGCCACGAAGTCGCGGCGCATCTGCTCCACCCGCTCCCGCTCGGTGATGTCGCGCAGCACCACGAGGCTCAGCCGGGGCGAGATCGTGGTGGCGCGTGCGGACACCTGCCGCTGGTCGTTCGGAGTGCCGACCCGGCGGAGGGTGAGCAGCTCGGATGCGGAGCCGCCCTCCCGCGACGTGCGGACGAGGTCGCGCACCCGCGCCTCGGCGACCGTCTCACCCACCTGCAGGCCGAACCCGGCGGCCGCGGCGGAGGCCGCCCGGACGGTGCCGGACATGTCCACCACGATCGCCGCGTCGTCCATGGCGCGCAGCACGTCGCCCACGCCGTCGGGCAATGCCGGGGAGGTCTGCGCCCGCATCCGGTCCCTCGCACGTACCGAGACGACGATGAGGGTGGTCACCCCGGCGCCGATGAGGACGCCGACCAGGAGTGCGAGCAGCGCGAGCCGCGTCGGATCCATGTCCTCAGCGTAGGGCGCACCGGCTGTGCGGATCACCGGAAAGGGACCGGCGGACTACTATTCACTCGCGCGGCACCATTCGTTCACCTTCGCCCGGGATGATCGGTGCCGGCCCATGCGCTGCTTTGTCGACCAGGAGGTCCATCCCGATGCGCGAAGTGTTCCAGCAGTCCCTCGACGAGGTGCGGGTGCGCCTCATCGAGATCGCCGAGCTCGTCGAGGAGGCGATCTCGAAGGCGACGCGCGCGTTCGGCACGAGCGACGTCGCGCTCGCGGAGGAGGTGATCGACAACGACTCCGTCATCGACGACAAGGCCATCGAGCTCGACGAGCTGGCCATCGAGATCCTCGCCCGTCAGCAGCCGGTCGCGAGCGACCTGCGCACGGTCGTGTCGGCACTGCGCATCAGCGCCTCCCTCGAGCGGATGGGCGACATCGCCGAGCACATCGCCCAGCTGACCCGGATGCGGTTCCCCGACCGGGCGATCCCGAAGGGGCTGAAGAGCACGTTCACCCGGATGGGCGAGATCGACGTCGATGTGGCGGGCAAGCTCGTGGAGCTGCTGCGCACCCGCGACATCGCGCTGGCCGAGCAGATGCGCAACGAGGACGACAAGCTCGACGAGCTCCACGTGAGCGTGTTCGAGAAGGTGCTCAGCGACTCCTGGAAGGGCGAGGCGTCGGCGACCGTCGACGCGACCCTCGCCAGCCGGTACCACGAGCGGTTCGGCGACCACGCCGTGTCGGTCGCGAAGAAGATCGTGTACCTGGCCACCGGCGACTGGGCGGCACCCTCCAGCGACGACTGACCGCGTCGGAATTCAGGCGGAACCCAGCCCCCGGCCGGGTTCCGCCGCGTCCGCACCCGTTCAGCCTGAATCCTGACCGCCCCCGGGACGCCAACAAGGGCCGCTGCCCCCACAAACCCCCCCCATACCA
>JAEZSU010000007.1 GCA_023421635.1 Actinomycetes bacterium
GTGCGGACCAAGCTCGCCAACGAGTACACCTACAACGTGACCTCGCCCTTCCTCGCCGCCGAGCGCGGCGAGCTCGACGGCATCATCGAGCCGGCGCAGACGCGCGTCGCGATCGCCAAGGCGCTCAGGTCGCTGCGCGGCAAGCGGGCGAGCCTGCCGCCGAAGAAGCACGGGAACATCCCGCTGTGAGCGGCGAGGAGGAACCGCTGCGCATCGAGGTGCGGCGCGGCAACCCGACCGAGGACGAGCTCGCCGCGGTGATCGCGGTCGTGGGCACCGCCTACCTGCAGGAGCGGTCGGGCGCGGTCGCGACGGAGGGGCGCCGCAGCGCCTGGAGCATCTCCCAGCGGCAGTTGCGCCGGCCGCTCGGTCGCGACGTCGGGTGGGGCGGGTTCGGCCCGTCGATCTGAGCCGCCGCGGTGTCCCCCAAAGTGCCTACAGACAGTCCGTTGCCCCGAACGGATACTTGAAGAGCGAGAACGCAATTGCGCGTTCCCACCGATCCACGGGTTACCAGGGTTCCCCCCGGATTCGGTCCTGCGGATGATTTTCGGGTAATCATCCGCACTGGCGAGGGGCTGGCGATCACGCCGCCCCTCGCCCCCCTTCTTCCGGGCGTTCCCGAGGTCGGTCAGCCGGCCGTGGGGCGCGGGATCTCGCGCCACAGGTCGACGCTGTCCTCGTCGGACAGCCCCAGGGTGGATGATGCGCGTCCCACGACGGTGACGGCGATGTCGCTGTCGGCCGAGGTGCGGATGTACAGCCGGTCGGACCGTGCCGTCCGCAGGGTCGCGGCGAGTTCCGAGCGGATCGCGGGCAGCAGCTCCTCGCTCACCGCGTCGAGGCCGCCCTCGTCGAGCACCGTCACGACGGCGCCGCGGCGTCTGGCCGCATCGAGCGCCGAGCGGACGTCGTCGTCGAGCAGCCGCGGGCCGCGCAGCTCGTCGCGCAGCCTCCCCTCGGCGATGCGCGCTTCCAGTCGGCCCTGCTCTCCGAGGTCGCCGGCGGTGGCGATCGTGCGCGCGAGGACGGGTCCGGCGATGGCAAGGGCCCGTTGCACCTGCAGCCGCCGTTCCCGCTGCTGACCGCCCTGCGCGGCGTGCACGGCCGAGGCGTTGCGCTGGAGCTCCCCCAGCCGCCGCGTGTCCTGATCTGCCCGGGCGAGCGCGTAGACGAAGAACTGCGCGGCGCCGACCCACATGAGCGAGCCCACCATGCCGAGGCCGAGCGCGGGCAGCGGACCGAGGAGCACCGCGGTCCAGCCCGCCAGCACCGCGGTGCCGCTCCAGGCCGGCCACGGCTGCCCGCGCACGACGAGGACGACCATGAGCGCACCGAGGCCGCCGATGTACCACGTCGCGTACGAGGCGCCCACCGCATCCGGACCGACGCCGTACGAGACGGCTGGCGGCACCACCACGGTGGTCACGAGCGCGAGGATGCACACCCAGACCGGCAGCCGCTCGCGCGTCCCCGTGTCGTCCAGCGACCGTCCGCGCGTCGGGTAGCCCCAGAGGATGCTGAGCCACGTGGTCCCGAGGTAGAGCACGAGCGCAAGGACGCACACGATCAGATGCGGCACCTCGGCGCCCCACGGGGTCCCGCGTCCGACGAGATAGCCGGTGAACGCCAGCGCGAGCACCGTGAGCACGAACCTCACACTGATCATGCGTCCTCCCGCCGCCAGGTGAGTGTCACCGTGGTGCCGCCCTCGCCGGAGTCAACGGTCGCATCGCCGCCGAACGCCGCGACGCGCGCCACGATCGACGCGCGGATGCCGAGCCGGTCGGCCGGCACGGCGTCGACGTCGAAGCCGTCGCCGGTGTCGCACACGCGCACCGTCAGCGACTGCGACGCGGCGTGCGCCGTGACGGACACCTCGAGTCCACGCCCGCCGGCGTGTTCCAGCGCGTTGGAGACGGCCTGGGTGGCGGCGAGCACGAGGGCACGGGCGACACGGCCCGGCACCTCCGGCGCGTCGGGCGCGATGTCGGTGCGCACCTGGACGCCGGTGCCGTCGAGCACCTCGGTGAGCCCGTCGACGATCGCCGTCGGGGGCACCGGTGCGTCGCTGCCCTCGCCGGAATCGCGGTCGGTGTTTGCGAGCCGGGTCAGCGCCTCCCTGGCCATCGACACGGCGAGGTCGCGCTCGCGCGGGCTGTCAGCACGGGCGGCGGCGATGAGCGCGGCCAGCACGCTGTCGTGCATGAGTGCCGCGACGGCGACGCGCTCACGCTCGGAGGCGGTCACCGCGGCGGCCCGGGCGTACGAGCTGACGGCGCTCACCCGCCGCTCGTCCACGTCGGACGCGGCGGCGCGGAAGGTGAGCCCCATCGTCAGCAGCACCCCGCCGAGGATGATCGAGAACGACACGTCGAGCGCGACCGGCCGCCACGCGTCGGGGGCGAGCCCGAGCTCGACCATCCGCGCCGCGCCGTAGAGCAGGGGCAGCCCGAGTGTGAACAGCACCTGCAGCGACATCCGCATCACGAGCACAGCGGGGACGGTCGCGACGTTCACCAGGAAGTAGACCCACGGCTGCGAGTTCACCGGCGGGTACGAGTCCGCCGTGGCGATCGGCCACAGCACCAGGACGAGGATGTAGGCGGCGATGAACACGGACGCGGTGAGCCGCTGCGCCCTGCCGACGAAGAAGGACGCGATCATCACCGCGAGCGGCACGAACACGAGCACGAGGAAGGGGATCTGCCACATCGGTGGCACCTCGGTGTCGCCGAGCGCTCCGACGAAGGCCTGCCCGCCGAGCGCGACGCAGCCGATGGCGACCGAGACCGACATGACCCGTTCGACCCGCTCCCTGGTGAACGAGGCGACCTCGACGGAGGGCAGCGCGCCGAGGGCGTGCTCGCGCACCTGCGTGGGCGCCCTACCGGGCATCGTCCACGCCCCGGTCCGAGAGGATGCCGTCTTCCAGCGCACGTCGGTGAAGGTCGACCTTCGTCGGTGCGGGACGGCCGACCTCGGTGTACTTCATCCGGATGCGGGCGATGTTCTCCTTCGCGGTGGAGAAGGCGATGCCGAGGCGGTCGGCGACGATCTTCAGCGGCAGGCCGGCCGCATACAGCTTGAGCACCTCCCGCTCCCGGGCGGACAGCTGCGCGGTCGCGAACTCGCGGTCGCCCTCCACGGCGCTGGCCCACTCGGCGTTGCTGAGCATCTCGCCCCTGGCGACGGTCGCGATGGCAGAGACGACGTCTTCGATCGGGGACGACTTGCTGATGACGCCGGCGGCGCCGGCGGCGAGCGCCTCCCGCACCGCTGCGGGGCGGTCGGCGACGCTGTAGATGATGACGCTCGAGCCGTCGCCGATGAGCCGGCCGACGTTCTCGGTGACGGTCGTGCCGTCGCCGAGTGTGAGATCCAGCACGACGACGTCAGCGGGCGCTGCGCCCGCGCGGTCGCGCCACCCGAGGTACTCGGTGACGGTTGCGCCGGAGAACATGATCTGCGTGCCGGGGTCGGCCCGGGCGCACGCGGCTTCGACCCCGAGCCGCACCGACTCGTGGTCGTCGATGAAGGCGACGTGCGTCATGCGCACATGCTATCGACGCGGGTCGGTCGGGGTGAGCGTCGCGACCGCCTCGAGGTGGTGCGAGTGCGGGAACAGGTCGACCGACCGGACGCCCTGCGCGGTGTACCCCTCTGCGGCGAACGCCGCGAGGTCGCGTGCGAGGGCGACCGGGTCGCAGGCGACGTACACGACCGCACGGGGTCGCAGGCCCGCGATCGCCTTCGCCACCGTGATCCCGGCGCCGGAGCGGGGCGGGTCGAGCACGACGACGCCCTCCGAGATGCGGGTGCGCTCCGCGGCGCTCGCGGTCTTCGCCAGGGCGCGGATCCAGTGCTCGACCCGTCCGGTCTCGGCGCGTGCGCCGACCCAGTCGGCGAGGTTCGCGCCGGCGTGCTCGGTCGCGCGGGCGTCGGACTCCACGGTGGTGATGCGCGCCGCGGGGCCCACGAGGTCGCCGATCGCGGCGGCGAAGAGCCCGACGCCGCCGTAGAGGTCGAGGTGGCGGGCGTCGTCGGCGAGCGGACCGAGCGCGCGCAACTCGTCGGTCACGATCCCGTGCAGGGTCGCGGCCGCGAGCCGGTGCACCTGCCAGAACCCGCCGGCGTCGAGACGGAACTCGCGTCCGCCCACCCGCTCGACGATCGCCTCACGGGTCTCCCGCCCCGCGGGAGCCTTGGCGGGCCGGGACAGCACGCGCACCCGCCCGTCGGCGGGCTGCACCAGGTCGATGCGGCCGGGGCCAGAGCCGTGGAGCGTCGGCGCGAGCGCGGAGAGCGCGTCGGTCGCGAGCGGCAGTTCCGTGACGGGCACGACGGTGTGGCTGCGGGCGGCGTACGGGCCGACCCGGCCCTCCTCGTCGACGTGCAGGCTCACCCGGGTGCGCCAGCCGGTCCCATCGGCGGACTCCTCGGCGAGCACCGTCCCATCCGTGGCGCGCACCGGGTGTGCCGCCTCGATCGTCGTGGGCAGCTCCAGCCGCCCGATGCGGCCGAGCGCGTCGCGAAGGACGTCGAGCTTCAGCGCACGCTGGCGCTCGAGGGCGATGTGCCCGAAATCGGCGCCGCCCGGTCGCAGTTCGGCGGGGCGGGACAGGTCCGCCTGCGGCCAGACGTGCGGTCGGCGGTCGGGCGAGGCATCCAACACCTCGACCACCTCGCCGCGCCAGA
>JAEZSU010000026.1 GCA_023421635.1 Actinomycetes bacterium
CCGGTCCCGCCGTCGACCAGATCGAGAAGGCGAAGGCCGTCTGCGCCCGATGCACCGTCACCGAGATCTGCCTGCAGTACGCCCTCGAGTCCGGTCAGGATTCGGGCGTCTGGGGCGGGCTGTCCGAGGACGAGCGCCGCGCCCTCAAGCGCCGCGCCGCCCGCGCCCGCCGCGCCTCCTGAGCGCGGGGGCAACAGGCCCCGCCGCTATCCGGCGTCCCGCTCGATGTAACGCAGCGGGATGTCGATGGTGACTTCGGTCCCGCTCCCCATCACGGTGTGCCAGTCGATCGTCCCGCCCAGTTCACCCTGGATCAGGGTGCGGACGATCTGGGTCCCGAGCCCACGGCCCACCTGACCCTCCGGCAGCCCGATGCCGGTGTCGCGCACGCGCACCTCGAGGTTCTCCTGCGAGCGCACCGCGCTGATCTCGACCTCCCCCTCCTGCCCGGCGAGTCCGTGCTCGACGGCGTTCGTGACGAGTTCGGTGAGTGCGAGCGCGAGCGGGGTCGCGTACTCGCTGGGGAGCGTGCCGAAGGTGCCGGTCTTCAGCGTCCGCGCGCGCGTGTTGGGGGCTGCGGCGACCTCGGCCGCGAGCTTCAGGACCCGCGAGAAGACCTCGTCGAAATCGACGTTCTGGGTCAGCCCCTCCGACAGCGTGTCGTGGACCACCGCGATCGCCGCGACCCGTCGGGTCGCGTGGGTGAGCGCGTCGCGCGCCTCGTCCGAGTGGGTGCGACGCGCCTGGATGCGCAGCAGCGACGCGACGGTCTGCAGGTTGTTCTTGACCCGGTGGTGGATCTCGCGGATCGTCGCGTCCTTGGTGATGAGTTCCTGGTCGCGGTGCCGCAGCTCGGTCACGTCGCGGCAGAGCACGATCGCCCCGATGCGCGTGCCGTGGTCGCGAAGCGGGATCGCCCGCAGCGACACCGTGACCCCGCGCGCCTCCACGTCGGTGCGCCACGGCGCGCGCCCGGTCGCCACCACGGGCAGCGACTCGTCGAATTGACGCTTCCCGGGCAGGATCTGCGTGATGACCTCGACGAGCGGCTCGCCCTCGAGCTCGTCGTCGAAGCCCATCCGGTTGAAGGCGGAAAGCGCGTTCGGGCTCGCGAAGGTGGTGATCCCGTCGACGTCGAGACGGATGAGCCCGTCCGAGGCGCGGGGCGCGCCGCGGCGGGGCGCGGTCGGGGCGGAGAGGTCGGGGAACTCCCCGGAGGCGACCATGCCGAACACGTCGTCGGCGCAGTCGTTGAAGGTGATCTGCTGGCGCGACGGCGTGCGCGCCTCCCCCAGGTTCGTGTGGCGGGTGAGGACCCCCAGCACCCGCGCGGGCTGCTCGCCCCGGGCGGGCTCGCGCACGATCGGCACCGCCCGGACGCGGGTGGGGGTCTCCTCGAACCAGTCGGGGGATGCGGAATCGACGATGCGTGCGCTCTGGTACGCCTCCCGCACCTGCGCGCGCCACTGCGGGCGGACGTGGTCGCCGACGATGTCGCGGTAGAAGAGCGTCGCGGCCCCTCCGGGACGGGTGTGCGCGACCGCCACGAACGAGTCGTCGGGGGTCGGCACCCAGATCACGATGTCGGCGAAGGCGAGGTCCGCAAGCAGCTGGCCGTCGCCTGCGAGGCGGTGGAGCCACTCCACATCGGCGGGGTCGGAGAATCCCTGGGCGTACACGAGGTCCGAAAGCGTCGACACGGACCCAGCCTAAGGGACGGCCCGCCTGGCCCCCGCTGAGGCCCGGAGCCGTCGCCGCCACCCGGGTGCGGACCCGACGGTGGGACCGGCCGGGGTCTGCTGCGGGTCGCGTCGGGGCTCCGGCAGCACCGCCTCGGCCGCCAGCCGGCGCACCCCGGCGACCAGCGCTGAGCGGGGCGCGGCCTCCGCGACCGGCCGGGCGGCGAGTCTCGCGGCATCCACCGCCCTGGTGTCCTCGGGGAGGAACCAGACGTCGGCGACCCCGGTGTAGCGCTCCAGGGCACGCCGGATCTGCCCGCGCGGGTCGACCCCGACGGTGCCCGGCCGCAGCCGGTTCACCACGACCACCGGTTCGGCCGGGGTGACCGCCCGCAGCGCACCATAGACACGGACGAACCTGGCGACGCCCACCGGGTCCGCGGTGAGCACCGCCACCACCCGGTCCGCCGCGGCGAGCGCCGCGAGCGTCGCGGCGTTCCGGCGGGGCCCGTCGGCGAGGTCCGACACGATCTCCTCGTCCGTCTCGAGCGACGCGGCGACGTCGACCACGGTGATCTCCGCCCAGTCGCGGCATGCGGCGAGCGCACCGGTCATCCGCTCGGCGGAGAGTTCCGGCCAGCGTCCCGGACGGTTGATGCCGGTCAGCACGTCGACGTCGCGGCCCGGCATCCCCAGCGGCACGCTGATGCGTCCGAGCTCCGCCACGTCCAGCCCGCCGAGTCCCACCTGCCGGCAGGCGGCGGGCAGCCCCGGCCCCTCGTCCGGCAGGCCGAGCGCCAGGGCGACCGCCGGTGCGTGGGCGTCGGCGTCCACG
>JAEZSU010000074.1 GCA_023421635.1 Actinomycetes bacterium
GCTGCAGCACCTGGCCCTCGTGGTTCGGGATGACGCCGTGCTTCTCGTCGAACGGCACGTCCGGCAGCGGCGAGCCGAAGTAGCCGACCGCCCGGTACAGCTGCTGGATCGGCACCGTGCGAAGCTCGCCGGTCCCTTCGACGCCGCCCTGCCCGTCCGGGCGCGTGCGCTCGTAGACGAACGCCGACACGCGGCCGTCGTCGTCGGTGCGCACCTCGACCGGCCGCGCCCAGAAGTGCAGGTGCAGACGGCGGGAGGCGGTGCCGCCGGCGTTGTTGACGCCGGGGCGCGTGCGCCACTCCTGCAGCACCCGGTCGATGACCTTGACCTGCTTGTTGCTGGCGATCGCGGCGAGCGAGCCTTCGTCGTAGTCGAAGTCCTCGTCGTAGACGACCATGTCGACGTCGCGCAGCTCGCCGAGCTCGCGCAGCTCCAGCGGGGTGAACTTCACCTGCGCCGGGCCGCGGCGGCCGAACACGTGCACGTCGGTGACCTTGGAGGCCTTGAGCCCCTCGTAGACGTTGTCCGGGATCTCGGTGGGCAGCAGGTCGTCGGCGTGCTTCGCGAGGATGCGGGACACGTCGAGCGCGACGTTGCCGTTGCCGATGACGGCGACCGACTCCGCATCCAGGTTCCACTCGCGCGGCACGTCCGGGTGACCGTCGAACCAGCTCACGAAGTCGGCGGCGCCGAACGAGCCGACGGCGTCGATCCCGGGGATCTCGAGGTCGGCGTCCTGGATGGCGCCGGTGGCGAAGATGACCGCGTTGTAGTGCTTCTTCAGGTCGGCCAGGGTGATGTCCGTGCCGTAGCGGACGTTGCCGAAGATGCGGATGTCGCCGCGGTCCAGCACCTCGCGGAGGGCGTTGACGACGCCCTTGATCCGGGGGTGGTCGGGGGCGACGCCGTAGCGGACCAGACCGTAGGGCGCGGGCAGCTGCTCGAACAGGTCGATCGACACGTCGAACGCACGCTCGGTCTTCAGCAGGATGTCGGCCGCGTAGATGCCTGCGGGGCCGGCACCGACGATGGCCAGCCGGAGCTTGGTCATGGGTGGTCCTTTCATGGCTGCGCCCGCCGGCGCACTGCGACGGCGGCGCGTCGTGGCGGTCAGCTGCTGCGGTCGGCGACGGCCTCGGCGAAGCGCGTGAGCGCCTCCTTCACCGCACCTCGCGGCAACGGGTCGAGCGCGGCGACGGCCTCGCGCGACCAGTCGTGCGCGAGCTGGAGGGTCGCGTCCGTGGCGGGGTGCACCCGCAGTTCCGCGAGCGGCCCGTCGAGGATGGCCGGGTCGGCCCCGTCGGCGATGCGCGCGACACCGTCGTCGATCCGTGAGAGGAGGTCGGCGGACGCGGTGTCGGTGCGCTGCGCGAGCAGCAGGTACGGCATGGTGGGGACGCCGGCGCGCAGGTCGGTGCCGGGGACCTTGCCGGTCTCGTCCGGGTCTGCGCTCAGGTCGATCACGTCGTCGAGGAGCTGGAAGGCGACGCCCGCCTTCTCGCCGAACACGAGCACGGGTTCCCGGTACGCCTCGGGCGCGTTGGAGAAGATGACGCCCGCCTCCGCCGCGGCGGCGATGAGCGAGCCGGTCTTGTCGGCCAGCACCTGCAGGTAGAAGCCGACGCGATCGTCACCCTCGCGCGGGCCGACGGTCTCGTGCATCTGCCCGAGGACGAGCCGCTCGAAGGTGTCGGCCTGCAGCCGGATGGCGCCCTCGCCGAGGCGGGACATGATCTGGCTGGCACGCGAGAACAGCAGGTCGCCGGTGAGGATGGCGACGCTGTTGCCCCAGACGGCGTGCGCCGCGGGGACGCCTCGCCGCACGTCCGCGCCGTCCATGACGTCGTCGTGGTACAGCGAGCCGAGGTGGGTGAGCTCCAGCGCCGCGGCACCGGCGATGACCGCGTCGGTCGCGCCGTCGCCGAGCTGTGCGGTGAGCAGGCTCAGCATGGGACGGACGCGCTTGCCACCGGCCTCGAACAGGTACCGGCCGGCCGCATCCGCGATGTCGTCCGTGGTGCGCAGCTCGGCCGCGAGCTGGGCCTCGACCCGGTGCATGCCGTCTTCGACGGTCCGCTGCAGCCGACGGGACGCGGCACCGCCGAACACGCGCTCGGTCAGGCCGAGCCGGCTCGCGAGGCGCGCGTCAGGCGCTGAGGGGCTCCGGGTCACACCGCTCAGCCTACCCGTGCGGACAGGGCCCGATGTCGGGCTTGCACTCAGGCTTGCGGCTTGCGCCCGCGGTGCAGCGCGACGATGCCGAACGTGAGGTCCCGGTAGGCCACATCGGTCCAGCCGGCGGTGCGCATCCACCCCGCGAGGGTCGCCTGGTCGGGCCAGTCCTTGATCGATTCGTTGAGGTAGTCGTACGCCTCGGCGTTCGAGCTGACCGTGCGCGCGACGATCGGCAGTACCCGGTCGTTGTAGAACCGGTAGAGACGCTCGAACAGCGGCTGCTGCGGGTGCGAGAACTCGCACACCACGATGCGTCCACCGGGCTTGGTGACCCGCAGCATCTCGCGCAGCGCGAGCTGCGGGTCGCTGACGTTGCGCAGTCCGAACGAGATCGTCACGGCATCGAACTCGTCGTCGTCGAACGGCAGCGCCATGGCGTCGGCCTGCCGGAAGGTGAGGTTCGGCACGGCGCAGTGCCGGCGGGTGCCCTCGGCGATCATGCCCGGGGAGAAGTCGGCGGCGACGATGTCGGCCCCGCTGCGTGCGAGCGCGACGGAGCTCGCACCGGTGCCCGCTGCGAGGTCGAGGATGCGCTGCCCGGGGCGCGGTGCGACGGCCCTGGTGGTCGCGACGCGCCACAGCCGGTCGTTGCCGAGACTCAGCACCGTGTTTGTGCAGTCGTAGGCGGCGGCCACCTGGTCGAACATGCCGGAGACCCGGGACGGGTCCTTGCCGAGGTCGGCGCGGTTGGGTTGCTCGCTCACCAGATCAGCCTAGGCGCTCGTCCTCGCCGGGGCCGCCCGCATCCGTGCGCGCCCGGGCGGCGAGCGCGGCGAGCC
>JAEZSU010000131.1 GCA_023421635.1 Actinomycetes bacterium
GTGCGCACCCGTGGGCACCCGCGTCGCCGCCGTGACCGCGGCGAACGCGTCCGCCGCATCCGCCGTCTACGTCATCGACCTGCTGGCCGCCGTCCCCGCGGACGAGTACGTGGCACCGGTCGACGAGACCTGCCAGCCGGTGGCGCCCGCCGACGGCGCGGCCTTCCCCTCCGTCACGTGGAAGGACGACGAGCCGACGGTCACGGTCCCCGCGGCCGACCCGCCCACCGAGGTCACCCTGCAGGTGCTGTCCGAGGGTGACGGCGAGGTCGTCGAGGCCGGCGACTCCGTCACGGTCGACTACCAGGGCGTGAAGTGGTCCGACGGCACGATCTTCGACTCCAGCTGGGAGCGCGGCTCGCCCGCCACGTTCGTCACCACCGGTGTGGTCGCAGGCTTCGGCAACGCACTGATCGGTCAGAAGGTCGGTTCGCAGCTGCTCGTCGCGATCCCGCCCGCGTGCGGCTACGGCGGCTCCGCCCACGAGCTGGCGCAGGAGACGCTGGTCTTCGTGATCACGATCGAGGGCACGGAGCACCCGGCCGGCTGATCGTTAGGCTGGCGGGATGCGGCGCATCCTGATCCTCGGCTCCACCGGTTCCATCGGCACCCAGGCGCTGGACGTCGTCCGGGCGGCCCCGGAACGGTTCACCGTCGTCGGCCTCGCGGCCGGCACGGACCGTTCCGGGCTCGCCGCGCAGGCGGCCGAGTTCGGGGTCGACCACACCGCGCTGGGCGCCCACGAGGCGGAGCAGCTGGTGCGCGACGTCGAGGCGGATGTCGTGCTCAACGGCATCACGGGCTCGGTGGGGCTCGGGCCCACGCTCGCTGCCCTCGAGCGCGGCCGGACCCTGGCGCTCGCGAACAAGGAATCGCTCATCGTGGGCGGGGAGCTCGTCACCGCGCTCGCCGCGCCTGGGCAGATCGTGCCGGTCGACTCCGAGCACTCCGCGATCGCGCAGGCGTTGCGCTCGGGTACGCCGGACGAGGTGCGGCGACTGGTCGTCACCGCATCCGGTGGTCCCTTCCGCGGCCGCACCCGCGCCGCGCTCGCCGGGGTCACCCCCGCGGAGGCCCTCGCCCATCCCACGTGGGACATGGGCCGGGTCGTCACGACGAACTCCGCGACGCTCGTGAACAAGGGGCTCGAGGTCATCGAGGCGCACCTGCTGTTCGGCGTGCCCTACGACCGGATCGACGTCGTGGTGCACCCGCAGTCGATCGTGCACTCGATGGTCGAGTTCGTGGACGGCTCGACGATCGCGCAGGCATCGCCGCCCGACATGCGGCTGCCGATCTCGCTGGGCCTCGCCTGGCCGGAGCGCGTCGCCGGCGTCGGGGTGCCGCTGGACTGGACGGTCGCGTCGTCATGGACGTTCGAGCCGCTGGACGAGGACGCGTTCCCCGCCGTGCGGCTGGCCAAGCAGGTCGGGCGGGCGGGGCGGACCTACCCCGCGGTGTTCAACGCTGCGAATGAGCAGGCCGTCGACGCGTTCCACGAGGGACGGTTGCCGTTCACCGGCATCGTGGACACGATCGCCCGTGTCGTCGACGCGCACGAAGCGCCCGCGGCGCTCACCCGCGACACGCTCGCCGACGCCGAGGCCTGGGCTCGCCGCACCGCCGACGCCGTCATCGCCGCCGCCTAGCGTCGCCGCTGCCGCTGCCGCTGTCGCTGTCGCTGTCGCTCACCCCTAGCGTCCACTTGCCTCAGATGTACGCCGACGCGCCCCTCGCCCGTGCATAGAGGGCAAGTCGACCGCGTGGGTCACGAGCGCATGGTGTCGTCGCCGCCTCGCTGCCTCGCCGCCGACACCCGGAGATCCACTTGCCTCAGATGTACGCCGACACGCCGTCGACGCGTACATAGAGGGCAAGTCGACCGAGGGGGCGGCCGCGTAGGGATGCGCGCTAGGCGGAGGGGCGCTCAGGGTCGGAGTCGGGGGTGCGGTCCTCGGGGTAGGGCACGGGCCAGTGCGGCTCGGGCACGGGCCAGCCCGCATCGCGCAGGGCGCGGCGCGCCAGCTCGCGCGCGGAGTAGGGCGTCCGCATCCCTCGGATGTCGCGGTAGTCCTGGTGCCCCGGCCCAGCCCACAGGATCGCGTCGCCGTCGCCGACGAGCGCCACCGCCTCACGGATGGCGCGCTCCGGTGGGGAGGACTCGAGGATCGTCGCGTCGGGACGGGCGGCCCGCGCCCCCTCGATGAGCGTCGTACGGATGCTGTCCGGATCCTCGTGCCGCGGGTGGTGGTCGGTCACGACGAGGATGTCGCTGCCCTCGACCGCGGTGCGCCCCATGTCGTGGCGCTTCGTGGTGTCCCGGTCGCCGTCCGCGCCGAACAGCATCAGCACCCGGCCGGGGGTGACCCGCCGCACCGCGGCGAGCGTCTTCTCGAACGCGTCGGGCGAGTGCCCGAAGTCGACGTACACGGCGGGGCCGCGGTCGCCGGAGACCCGCTCGGTGCGGCCGGGGAGGTACGCCTCGATGCGGCGACCGTCGAGCGCCGCCGTGATGCGGTCCCAGGCGAAGCCGCCCTCGAGCAGCATCACGATCGCCAGTCCCGCGTTCGCGGCCATGTGCCGGCCGATCACCGGCACGGTCGTGACCAGGCGCCCGGCGGGACCCGTCAGGGCGAACTCGGTGCCGTCCTGACGTTCCTCGATGATCTCCACCGACCAGTCCGCACCGGCGGCGTGGTCGGGATCCGCGGCGATGGCCGGGGTCGCGATCGTGGTGAACGGGACCTCGCACCGCGCGGCCGCCTCCGCGCCGGCGGGGGAGTCGAGGCAGATCACGGCGCGACGCGACCGGTCGGGGCGCAGCAGCGGCAGCTTCGCCTCCAGGTACTCGCGCATGTCGGCGTAGTCGTCGAGGTGGTCGTGGCTGAGGTTCGTGAACGCGGCGACGTCGAACACGATGCCGTCCACGCGGTGCCGGCTGAGGGCCTGCGCGCTGACCTCGACCGCGACCGCTTCGACCCCGCGTTCGCGCATCAGCGCGAGCAGTGCGTGGAACTCGCTCGCCTCGGGGGTCGTGAGCCGGGAGACGATGACCTGCCCGGCGATGTGGCGCTCGGCGGTCGACGACAGTCCCGTGACCACGCCCAGCTGCTGCAGCATCCCTTCGAGCAGATGCGACACGCTCGTCTTGCCGTTCGTGCCGGTCGTGGCGAACAGCAGCGGCAGCTCGTCGTCGGGGCCGGTGCCGTAGACCCACGCGGACAGCTCGCCGAGTCGGGCACGGGGATCGTCGATGACGAGCACCGGCAGCCCGGATGCGGCGGCGCGCTCGGCGCCCGCCTCGTCCGTGATGACCGCCACCGCACCGGCGGCGGCCGCCTGTGCCGCGAATTCCGCACCGTGCCGGTTGACGCCCTGCAGTGCGACGAACGCCTCGCCGGGACGCAGGTCGGCGGTGGCGAGCGTGATCCCGGTGAGGGTCACCGCATCGACGTCGCCGATGACGCGTGCGTGGGCGTGGTCGGCGAGGGACCGCAGGCTCCGCCGGGGCGGGTGCTCCGGGCGCAGCACCGGAGGTAGGGAGGCGGGGCGTTCTGAGCTGGACATGGGTTTCCATTCAACCAGACGGGACGCGCGCCGCCC
>JAEZSU010000221.1 GCA_023421635.1 Actinomycetes bacterium
CGGCGGCGATCGCGGTCACCACCGGGCTCTTCGAGGTCATGAGCGACCGCGAGCTGGAAGGGGTGCTCGGACACGAGCTCGGCCACATCCGCAACTACGACATCCGGGTGTCGATGATCGTCTTCGGGCTCGTCGTGGCGCTGGGCATCGTGGCGGACGTCTTCCTGCGGTTCCTCGTGTTCGGCGGCGCGCGGCGGGGCGGGAACAACGCCTCGCAGCTGGTGTTCCTCGCGTTCGGCGTGCTCGCCGCGGTCATCGCGCCGCTGCTCGCAGCCCTGGTCCAGGCGGCGATCTCGCGACAGCGCGAGTACCTCGCGGACGCGACGAGCGCCATGACCACGCGCGACCCCGAAGGACTCGCCTCCGCGCTGCAGACCCTTTCCGAGCACGCCGCACCGCTGCAGCGGGCGAACACGTCGATGGCGCACCTTTGGATCGCCGACCCGCTGAAGCCAGGCATGCTCGCCCGCATGTTCGCCACGCATCCGCCGCTTCCCGACCGCATCGCCCGCCTCCACGAGATGGGCGGCCGCTTCTAGCCCCCTGAAGGGCGCTTCAGAGGTCGGGTTCGGCTGCGGCGAGGGCGACCGGCTCCGGCCCGGCGTCGTGACGCGCGGCATCGGGGAGGGCCCGGGCGAGGTCGTCGACCGCGTCGCCCCACCGCGACACCGACACACCCTGGAGATCCTGCCATGCGGCAGCCTCCCGCAGCACACCCGCGAGCCGCTCCGGGGCGTCAGCGGGCCGATCAGGCTCCCACCAGGCCGACTGCACGCGGAGCACGGATGCGGTGCGGTCGGCCTTCAGGTCGACCCGGCCCGCGACCCGGTCGCCGATGACCACCGGCAGCGAGTAGTAGCCGTAGCGGCGCTGCGGCGCGGGCGTGTAGATCTCGATCCGGTAGTCGAAGTCGAACACGCGCTCCGCCCGTGGCCGGAACCACACCACCGGGTCGAACGGGGTGAGCAGGGTCGCCGCATCGATCGCCCGGGGCACGGTGACCGAGTGGTGGAGCCAGGCCGGCCGCTTCCAGCCCTCCACCTGCACCGGATGCAGCACGCCCTGCGCTTCGAGCGCGGCGACCACGCTCGCGACGGTGCGCTGGTCACGCAGCCGCCAGTAGTCGTCAAGGTCGGCCACGGTGGCGACGCCGCAGGCTCGCGCGGCCCGCTCGATCAGCATAGGCAGGGCTTCCTCCCTGGGCACCGGCCGGGCGAGGACCCCAGCCGGGATGACGTCCTCGGCGAGGCCGTACACGCGCTCGAAGCCCCGGCGCCCGGCGATCGCGACCTCGCCGGTGAACCACAGGTACTCCAGCGCCCGCTTGACCGAGCTCCAGTCCCACCACGGTCCGCGGGCGGCGGAGGCCGCATCCTGCCCGATCTGGGCGGGGCGCAGCGGACCGCGTCCGCGCAGCTCGTCGCGCACCCAGCGCAGCGTGTCGTCGTCGACCGCGAACCACCCGGTGCGCTCGTGGCGCTCGCGGTGCTCCGCCATGCGGAACGCGAACAGGCCCCAGTCGGTCGCAGGGATGAACGCGGCCTGGTGCGCCCAGAACTCCACGTACGGCGCCGGAGACCGGAACAGCGACCGGTCGAGGCGGGCGGTGTCGTAGCGGCCGAGCCGCGAGAACAGCGGCATGTAGTGCGAGCGGGCGAAGACGTTCACCGAGTCGATCTGCAGCACCGCCATGCGGTCGAGCTCGCGGTGCAGATGCCGCGCGGTCACGGTGGGGGGCGGCGGCGCCCCGATGCCCTGTGCGGCGAGGGCGACGCGTCGGGCCTGCGGGCGGGTGAGACGGGTGCGCACGGGCGCCAGCCTACGACCGGGCGCGGACACGCGCGGTCGGGAGCGGTCCTAGACTGACGGGATGAGCGCTCCCGACCCGAAGCCCCGCGGGTCGTTCCTCGATGCGCTGCGCACGCGGACGGTGTCGACCGACGTGACGGAGACGGTGCCGCGGCGCCTTCGCATCGCGACCGCGTTCGCCTGGCGCTTCCTCGTGATCGCGGGTGCGGTCGGGGTGCTCGTGTGGCTGGTCATCCAGCTGAAGTTCCTCGTCATCCCGCTCCTCGTGGCCATTCTGCTCGCCGCGCTCATCTGGCCCGCGTTCGCCTGGATGCTGCGCCACCGGGTGCCGCGATGGCTCGGCATCGTGGTGTCGCTGGTCGGCACGATCGCGGTGGTGGGGGGCCTCCTCTGGCTCGCGGGCTGGCAGATCGCGCGGGAATGGCCCTCGGTGCAGCAGCGGACCGTCGAGGGCGTCGCACAGTTCCGGGCATGGCTGCTGGACGGCCCGCTCCACCTGACCGGTGCGCAGATCGACGATCTGCTCGCGCAGGCGTTCGGACTCGTGCAGGAGCAGAGCGAACTGCTGCTCTCCGGCGCGCTCGCGGTCGGGTCGACGGTCGGCCACGTCGCGACCGGCGCGCTGCTGACCGTCTTCATCCTGCTGTGCATCCTCGCCGACGGCGGCGGCATCTGGCGCTGGACCCAGCGGCTGTTCCCGGAGCGCGCCCGCGCCGCCGTGGACGGCGCCGCGCGCGCCGGCTGGATCACGGTCGTCAACTATGCCCGCACCCAGCTGCTCGTCGCCACGATCGACGCGATCGGCATCGGCGTCGGCGCCTTCGCGCTCGGGGTGCCGCTGGCCATCCCCGTGGCGGTGCTGGTGTTCCTCGGCGCGTTCGTGCCGATCGTGGGCGCCGTGCTCACCGGCGCCCTGGCGGTGTTCCTCGCCCTCGTCTACAACGGTGCGTGGATCGCGTTCTGGATGCTGGTGGTGGTGCTGGCCGTGCAGCAGATCGAGGGCCACGTGCTGCAGCCCCTGCTCATGGGTTCCGCCGTGAAGGTGCACCCCCTCGCCGTCGTCCTCGT
>JAEZSU010000239.1 GCA_023421635.1 Actinomycetes bacterium
CCTCCAGCGCCCGGTCGGTCAGGTGGGCGGCCGAGGCACGGAAGGTGGTCCACTTGCCGCCCACGAGGGTCAGCATCGGGGTGCCGCCGGGGAGCTCCTGCGCCTCGATGCGGTAGTCCCGCGAGACGAACCCGGGCGCCATGTCGCCGTGGCCGGGCAGGGGCCGCACGCCGGCGAAACGGTGCACGATGTGCGCGCGGGTGACCGGGATGCCGGGGAAGACGTGGGCGACGAGGTCGATGAAGTAGTCCACCTCCTCCTCGGTGCACACGATCGGGTCTCCCATCGTGTGCTCGATGTCGGTGGTGCCGACCAGGACCCTGCCCTTCAGCGGGTAGACGAGCACGATGCGGCCGTCGCGGTGCTCGAAGAAGATCTCGCGACCGCCCGTCGCGGCGAGCAGTTCCGGGTGGTCGAGCACGATGTGCGACCCCTTCGTGCCCCCCATGAACGCGGTCGGCTCGCCGAGGGCGGCATTGGTGAGGTCGGTCCACGGACCGGTCGCGTTGATGACGGTCTTCGCCGCGAACACGACCTCGGACCCGCTCCCGGCGTCGCGCAGCACGACGCCGGAAGCATCCGCTCCCACGACCTCGACGTACGTCGCGGCACGGGCGCGTCCGGCGCCGGCGTCGAGGCCGTCCTGCAACACGTCCAGGGCGAGGCGCTCCGGATCGCGCAGCGAGGCGTCCTCGTAGGTCGCGGTGTACTTCAGCGAGGGGTTCAGGTCCGGCAGCACCTGGAGCGACCGGCGCCGGCCGCGGAAGACGTGCCGGCGCACCCGCCCGCCGCCGCGGGAGAAGGAATCGTAGATCTCCAGGCCGATCTTGATGAGCACGGCACCGCGCTCGGTGGGCTTCCCGGAACCGTGGCGCAGGAACCGCAGCGGCGCGGCGAGCACACCGGAGAAGGTGGAGAAGATCGGGATCGTCGTCGCGAGCGGCTTCACGTAGTGGGGGGCGGTCCGCAGCAGGTCGTTGCGCTCGACGACGGCCTCGTGCACGAGGCGGAACTCGCCGTTCTCCAGGTACCGGATGCCGCCGTGGATCATGTGCGATGACGCCGCCGAGGCGCCCGAGACGATGTCGCCGCGCTCGACGAGGACGACGTCGATCCCCTGGAGCGCCAGGTCGCGGAACGCCGCGATCCCGTTGATGCCGCCGCCGATGACCAGCACGTCGGCCGTGGGCCGTTCGACGAGCGCCTGCCACTCCGGCCGTTCCGCGTCCATGTGTTCCCCGTCCCCCGGTGCCGGGCACACCGGATCTCCATCGTGGCCGCTCGGTGCGCATCGTTGCAAGCACACTGCACGAACGTGCACACTGGGGTGATGACGGATGCCGGAGCCGCCCGCGACGTGTCGGCCGCCCTGTCGGCGGCGACCGCCCATTACCTCCATGGCGAGACGATGGAGGCGATCGCGCAGCGCTCGGGCGTCTCCCGCTCCACGGTGTCGCGGCTGCTGAAGCAGGCCAGGGAGACGGGGCTCGTGGAGATCCGGGTGCGCTCCCCACTCGACGCTCCCCGGCTGCTCGCGCAGCGGCTGCGGCGCACCCTCTCGGTCACGGCGCACCCGGTGCCCGTCCCGGAGGATGCCAGCGACGTCGAGCGGCTCGACCTGGTGGCCGCAGCGGCTGCCGACCTCATCGGCGCGCGCATCGGGTCGCACGAGACGGTGGGGATCGCCTGGGGCTCGACCATCGCCGCAGTGAGCCGGCACCTGACCCCCAAGCCGACGACCGGCACGGTGTTCGTGCAGCTCAACGGCTCCGGGAACACCCGCACCACCGGACTCGGTTACGCGAGCGACATCCTGGGCCGGTTCGGCCGCGCCTTCGCCGCCCAGGTGCAGCAGTTCCCCGTCCCCGCGTTCTTCGACGACCCCGCCACCAAGACCGCGCTCTGGCGCGAGCGCAGCATGCGCCGCATCCTCGACGTGCAGACGGCGATGGACACCGTCGTGTTCAGCGTCGGGGCGGCCGAGTCCACGGTGCCGAGTCATGTCTACTCCGGCGGCTACCTGGAGCCGGCGGAGCGCGCGGAGCTGGCACGGGAGGGGGTCGTGGGCGACGTCGCGACGGTGTTCTACCGCGCCGACGGCTCGAGCGCCGACATCGCACTGAACGCCCGTGCCTCCGGCCCCGCGCTGTCGCTCCTCGCCGGGGTCCGGCGCCGGATCTGCGTGGTGGCGGGCGCCTCGAAGCTCCGGAGCATCCGCGGCGCCCTGGCGGCGGGGCTGGTCACCGACCTCGTCATCGACGAACCCACCGCACGCGCACTCATCGCCGACTGAGGCACCGGAGCGAGACCGCCCGCGGCCGGGAATGAAACACAGCCCCCGGCGTTGAGTAGGATCAGTGCAACAACGTGCTCCGGGGTCGGTGAGAATCCGAACCGGCGGTGAAAGTCCGCGAGCACCGCGCCCGCTTCGGCGGCCGGTGTCGATCCGGTGGAATTCCGGGACCGACGGTGATGCGATGCGCCAGCATCGCGAGTCCGGATGGGAGGCAGCACGCGCGTGACCCTACGTGCCGACGCCTCCTGCGCCCCGAAGCGGAATCGGGAGAGCGGATGTCGGTGAACGACGCGGAACGCGACGCCATGCGGCGCGCGCTCGGTCTCGCCGCGCGCGGTCGCCGCGGCGTGAACCCGCAGGTGGGCGCGGTGCTCCTCTCCCCCGACGGCGAGGTGCTCGCC
>JAEZSU010000314.1 GCA_023421635.1 Actinomycetes bacterium
GGCCGCCAGCGCAACAAGCGCCGTGGCCAGAGTGTGAACGACGAGTTCGACACCGAGATCGGCGAGGACGACGTCCTCATCCCGATCGCCGGCATCCTCGACGTGCTCGACAACTACGCCTTCGTCCGCACGAGCGGGTACCTGCCCGGCACGAGCGACGTCTACGTCTCGCTCGGACAGGTGAAGAAGTACAATCTGCGCAAGGGCGACGCGATCGTCGGCGCCATCAAGCAGCCGCGCGAGGGCGAGCAGCAGGGGCGCCAGAAGTACAACGCCCTGGTGAAGGTCGATGCGATCAACGGCCTGTCGACCGAGGATGCGGCGAACCGCGTCGAGTTCGGCAAGCTCACCCCGCTCTACCCGCAGGAACGTCTGCGGCTCGAGACCGCGCCCGAGAAGCTGACCCAGCGCATCATCGACCTGGTCGCCCCGATCGGCAAGGGCCAGCGCGGCCTCATCGTCGCGCCCCCGAAGGCCGGCAAGACCATCGTGCTGCAGCAGATCGCCAACGCGATCGCGCAGAACAACCCCGAGGTGCACCTCATGGTGGTGCTGGTGGACGAGCGGCCCGAAGAGGTCACCGATATGCAGCGCACCGTGAAGGGCGAGGTCATCGCCTCGACCTTCGACCGTCCCGCCGAGGACCACACCACGGTCGCCGAGCTCGCCATCGAGCGTGCCAAGCGCCTCGTGGAGCTCGGCCGTGACGTGGTCGTGCTGCTCGACTCGATCACCCGCCTCGGCCGCGCCTACAACGTCTCGGCGCCGACGAGCGGTCGCGTGCTCTCCGGCGGTGTCGACGCTTCGGCGCTCTACCCGCCGAAGCGCTTCTTCGGCGCCGCGCGCAACATCGAGAACGGCGGCTCGCTCACCATCCTCGCGACCGCGCTCGTCGAGACCGGCTCCAAGATGGACGACGTCATCTTCGAGGAGTTCAAGGGCACCGGCAACAGCGAGCTGCGCCTGTCGCGCCAGCTGGCGGACAAGCGCATCTTCCCGGCGGTCGACGTGAACGCGTCCTCCACCCGCCGCGAGGAGATGCTGCTCTCGCCCGACGAGGTGAAGATCACCTGGAAGCTGCGCCGCGCGCTCGCGGGCCTCGACCCCCAGCAGGCGCTGGAGGTCGTGCTCGGCAAGCTCAAGGAGACGCAGTCGAACGTCGAGTTCCTCGTGCAGATGCAGAAGTCGATCCCGGCGCCCGCCGCCGGCGGCCACGCGCACGAGAACAGCATCCGCTGACACGGACGTGTCCGAGCACGGCATGTTCGCCTCGGTCGAGGCGCTGATCGACGAGCACCGCGCGGTGCAGGAGGAGCTCTCCGACCCCGCGGTGCACGCCGACGCGTCGCGCGCCCGCAGGGTGAACCGCCGGTACGCCGAGCTGTCCAAGATCGTCAAGGCGCACGAGGATTGGGTCGCCGCATCCGACGACCTCGCTGCCGCCCGCGAGCTCGCCCGTGAGGACGAGGCGTTCGCGGCCGAGGTGCCGGGGCTCGAGGAGCAGGTGGCGCAGGCGCAGGAGAAGCTGCGGCGGCTGCTCATCCCGCGCGACCCGGACGACGCCCGCGACGTGATCATGGAGATCAAGGGCGGCGAGGGCGGTGCCGAATCGGCGCTGTTCGCCGCGGACCTGCTGCGGATGTACCTGCAGTACGCGGCGTCCATGGGATGGAAGACGGAGCTGCTGGAGCGCACCGAGTCCGACCTCGGCGGGTACAAGGACGTGCAGGTCGCGATCAAGGGCACGTCGTCCGATCCCGCGCAGGGCGTGTGGGCGCACCTGAAGTACGAGGGCGGGGTGCACCGCGTGCAGCGGGTGCCCGCGACCGAGTCGCAAGGCCGCATCCACACCTCCACCACCGGCGTCCTCGTCTTCCCCGAGGTGGACGAGCCGGAGGAGATCCACATCGACCCGAACGACCTGAAGATCGACGTCTTCCGGTCGTCGGGGCCGGGCGGGCAGTCCGTCAACACGACCGACTCGGCGGTGCGGATCACGCACCTTCCGACCGGCATCGTGGTGTCGATGCAGAACGAGAAGTCGCAGCTGCAGAACCGCGAGGCCGGGATGCGGGTGCTCCGCGCACGGCTCCTCGCGCGGCAGCAGGAGGAGCAGGCCGCCGCGGCGGCGGATGCGCGCAAGTCGCAGATCCGCGGGATGGACCGTTCCGAGCGCATCCGCACGTACAACTTCCCGGAGAACCGCATCGCGGACCACCGGACGGGCTACAAGGCCTACAACCTCGACCAGGTGATGGACGGCGCCCTCGGGCCCGTCATCGACTCGCTCATCGCAGCCGACGAGGAGGAGCGGCTCGCCGCCCTCGCCGGCGACACCCCCTGACTCCGCCGCATCCCGCGCCGCCGCGTCGCCGCCGCCGCACGCCGCTGTTGTGCCGCGTCGCCCGCTGCGGCACTTTCGTCGACTTGCCTGAGATGTACGCCGACACGCCGATGCGGCGTGCATCTCAGGCAAGTGGCGCGGCGCGGCGGGCTGTGGAGAACGCCGGGATGCGGCGAAGTGCTGTGGAAAGCGGTGTGGGAGGCACCTCGCCGCGCACCATCGCTGCATGCCTGAACTCCCCGATGTCGGCGCGTTCCGCGTCGCGGATGCGGTGCGCGCCGGCATCCCGCGCCGCGCCGTCGACGCACCCGCGCTCCACCGCCCGTTCCACGGTGTGCGCACAGCATCGCCGGCCCTCGACCTCGATCCGGCGGATGCGCAGCTCGCCGCCGCCGCGGCCTACACCGTGCAGGCGGCGACCCACCAGTTCTTCTCCCACGCGACGGCCGCCCTGCTCTGGGGCGTCCCGCTCCCGTTCGTCCGCGACGGTGTCGACGTCTCGGTGCTCGCGCCGGATCGCGCGCCACGCGGCCGTGGGGTGCGCGGGCATCAGCTCGAGCC
>JAEZSU010000348.1 GCA_023421635.1 Actinomycetes bacterium
ATGTCGGAGCGGAGCGATGCCGCATCGAGGGCGTCGAGGATCTGCATGGGTCTGTCTCTCTGCAACCGCCACAGGTCGGCGGCGGAACGAAGGCTTTCACGGATGTGTGTGTCCGGCGCCGATCACGCGTGGTGTTCGACGGGCTCCCCTGTGGCAGAGCCGGGCCTGGGCACAAACATCCATTCTGCCATGTCGGGGCACAACGGCCAAACCGCGTCAGCCCTTCGGCGGCTTGGTCTCGTTGACGACGATCACCTCGGGCTGGAGCGGCTGGGCGGTCGGGCGCTCCGCCGGCAGGTAGGCGACGCCCTCGGCGCTGTAGCGCACGAGCGTCTGCGGCCGCACCTCCTGCCACAGCTGCCTGATCGTCAGCGCGCACACGACGATCCCGACGAGGACGGTCAGCACGAACAGGGGCGCCCACCAGGCCTGAGGGTAGAAGCCGAGGGCGATGGTCAGCGCATGCCACACGCCGAACCCGGCCACATCCGTCCAGGACACGGCTCGGGCCGTCCGCACGCTCGGTCGGGTGCGGACGAGGAACGTCAGCGCGAGCTGCCCGATGAAGACGGAGGGGATGGCGATGAACAGGACCCACAGGAACGCCCAGGCGCCGGCGTTGAAGACGCCCCATCCGATGAAGAGCCACAGCGGCAGCACGAATGCGGCCGGGAGCAGCCAGAGGAAGAACGCGCGCCGGATCCACATGGCTCCGATGGTACGCGTGCCGCGACGTGCCGGCACGGGCGGGATGCGGACTCACCGGATCCGTTCAGGCACCCGTCCGCCGCAGCATCCGCGACAATGGAAGGGAAACGAAGGAGCACCATGATCGAACTGCGCACCCCGGCCGAGATCGAGCAGATGCGACCGGCCGGCCGGTTCGTCGCCGAGACCCTCGCGACGCTCCGCGAGGAGACGAAGGTCGGGACGAACCTGCTCTCGATCGATCGTCGGGCGCATGACCTCATCCGCGCCGCCGGCGCCGAGTCGTGCTACATCGACTACCACCCTTCGTTCGGCGCCAGCCCGTTCGGCAAGGTGCTGTGCACGTCCATCAACGACGCCGTGCTGCACGGACTCCCCCACGACTACACACTCCGCGACGGCGACCTCGTGTCGCTGGACTTCGCCGCGTCGATCGACGGCTGGGTCGCCGACTCCGCCGTCTCGTTCATCGTGGGCACCCCGCGCGACGAGGACCTGCGGCTCATCGAGACGACGGAGCGGGCGCTGGATGCGGCGATCGCCGCGGCCACCGTGGGGAACCGGATCGGCGACGTCTCGGCGGCGATCGCGGCGGTCGCGCACGGCGAGGGGTACAGCATCAACACCGACTTCGGCGGTCACGGCGTGGGCCATGTCATGCACGGCGACCCGCACGTGCCGAACGACGGCAAGGCCGGGCGCGGCTACCCGCTGCGCGCGGGGCTCGTGGTCGCCCTCGAGCCCTGGTTCCTTGCGACGACGGACGAGCTGGTCACGGACCGCGACGGCTGGACGCTCCGGAGCGCCGACGGCTCCCGCGGTGCGCACTCCGAGCACACGGTCGCGATCACCGAGGACGGCCCCATCGTGCTGACCGACCGGTCGTTCCTCGGCGTCGACTGACCCCCGGTCGTTGAGCGAGCGCAGCGAGACGAAACGAGACACCCCGTTTCGACTCGTCGCTCCGCTCCTCACTCAACGACCAGAACACCACCGGTCGTTGAGCGAGCGCAGCGAGACGAAACGACACCCGCTCCTCACTCAACGACCAGGACACCACCGGTCGTTGAGCGAGCGCAGCGAGACGAAACGCCCGTTTCGACTCGTCCCTCCCCTCCTCGCTCAACGACCGAAGCACACCCACCGCGTTTCGCCTCTTCGCTCCGCTCCTCGCTCAACGACCGAAACGGGACGACGCGGCGTCAGTCGGATAAAAGGTCGGGGCGGCGCTCGCGCGTGCGCTCGAGCTGCTGCTCGCGTCGCCACTGGTCGACCCGCCCGTGGTGACCGCTGAGCAGCACCTCCGGCACGTCGTAGCCGCGCCAGGACGCCGGCTTCGTGTACGACGGGTACTCGAGCAGCCCGTCCTCGTGGGACTCCTCCACGAGCGATGCCGGGTTCCCGACGACACCGGGAATCAGCCGGCCGACGGCCTCGATCATCGCCATCGCTGCGACCTCGCCGCCGTTCAGCACGTAATCGCCGAGGCTCACCAGGCGCACCTCGCCGAGCGTCGCGGCGTACGCGAACACGCGCTCGTCGATGCCTTCGTAACGGCCGCACCCGAAGACGAGGTGGTCCCGTTCCGACCACTCGCGTGCGGTTGCCTGAGTGAACCGCTCGCCGGCGGGCGACGGGAACACGATGGTCGGGCGGGTCCCGGCGTCGGAGACGATGGCGTCGAGCGCCTCGCCCCACGGGTCCGGCTTCATCACCATCCCGGCGCCGCCGCCGTACGGGGTGTCGTCGACCGTGCGGTGGCGATCGTGGGTCCAGTCACGCAGGTCGTGCACGCGCACGTCCAGCAGCCCCTTCCCCCGAGCCTTGCCCAGGAGCGAAACCTCCAGGACGTCGAAGAATCCGGGGAAGATCGAGACGACGTCGACGCGCACCGGCTCAGTCCTCGGCGTCGTCCGCGTCGGCCGCGGTCGGCTCGTCCGGCTCGCCGGGAAGGTCCTCGAGGAGCCCTGGCGGCGGGGTGACCACGACCCGGCCGGCGGCCACGTCGACCTCCGGCACGATCGCCTTCACGAAGGGGACGAGCACCTCGCGGTCGTCGTGCGCGATGACGAGCAGGTCCTGGGCGGGCAGATGCTCGACGCGCAGCACCCGGCCGATGCGGTCGCCGTCGCGGAACACGTCCAGCCCCACGAGCTGGTGGTCGTACCAGGCGTCGTCCTCGGTGACGGCGTCGGTCTCCTCGTCGATCCAGAGGATCGCGCGGACCAGGCTCTCGGCGGCGGTGCGGTCATCCACCCCGGCCAGGAAGACGACCGGGTGGGAGTTCATCCACCGGAACTCGCGCACCTCGACGGTCTTGCCGAACCACGGCGACGAATCGGGCACCTGAAGTGTGAAGACGGCCCCCGGCACGAACCTGCCGTCGGGGTCGTCGGTGTAGAGCTCGAGCTTGAGTGCACCCTTGAGTCCGTGGGCCTTGACGAGGCGGCCGACACGGAGCTGGGTCTTACCGGCGGGGCGGGGAGCGCGCGCAGAAGCGTCCTTCGCCCCCGAGGACGACGAGGAGGAGTCCATCAGTCGTCAGCGACGTCGACTCGGATGCGGCCGGGAGCGGCCAGTGCACCCATCACGGTGCGGAGTGCTTTGGCGGTGCGACCGCCGCGCCCGATCACGCGACCCCGGTCGTCGGGGTGCACGTGGACCTCCAGCACGTCCCCGCGCGGCGAGGTGTGGGAAGCGATACGCACGTCGTCGGGGCGATCGACGATCCCCTTGACGACGTGCTCGAGCGCGGCGGTCAACACGATGATTACGCCTCGGTGTTCTCTTCGGCGGGAGCCTCGGCCTCGTCGGCGGCCGGAGCGGCCTTCTTCTCGGCCTTGGGCTTGATGACCGACTTCTTGGCGGCGTCGATCTCGAACGGCGCCTTCGGCTCGGCGACCTTGACGGTGCTGACGGCGTTGGCGTCGCCCTTGTAGCGGCCCCAGTCACCGGTGAGCTTGAGCAGCGCGAGCACCTGCTCGGTCGGCTGCGCGCCAACGCCGAGCCAGTACTGGGCACGCTCCGAGTCGACCTCGATCAGCGACGGCTGCTCGGTCGGGTGGTACTTGCCGATCTCCTCGATGACGCGACCGTCGCGCTTGGTGCGCGAGTCGGCGACGACGATGCGGTAGTAGGGCGCACGGATCTTGCCGAGACGCTTGAGACGGATCTTGACTGCCACGATTCTCCTGAACGTGTGAAGGTTGACGAACTGGTCGCCTGGAGCGTGGGGTGCACACCCGGCGGAAGCTCTGGGGTCGGACGCCGACGGATAGAGGGTCGGTCGGGGTCCAACCGTCTATTTTGCCAGATGAACGCGCGTCCCGCGAACACGCCACGGCACCGTGTCAGACTGAGCGCGTGACGGTGCCTTTCGCGACTTCCCCCCGCTCGACCGTCGGCCTCGAATGGGAGCTCATGCTCGCGGACGGACGGACCGGCGACCTCGTCCCGCGCGCGCCGGAGATCATCGACGCCCTCGCGGAGTCCACCGGGCCGGAGCGGTTCACCATCACCGGCGAGCTGCTGACCAACACCGTCGAGGTCACCAGCGGCGTCGGCGACACCGTGGAGGCCGCGGTCGACGACATCGGCGACGCGATCGCGGCGCTGCGGACGGTGACGGACCCTGCGGGGGTCGAACTGCTCTGTGCGGGCAGCCACCCGTTCGCCCAGTGGTTCGACCAGCAGGTGACCGACAAGACCCGGTATCACACGCTCATCGACCGCACCCAGTGGTGGGGACGGAACATGATGATCTGGGGCATCCACGTGCACGTGGGGGTCAACGACGTCAACAAGGTCATGCCGATCGTCGGAGCGCTCGCCGGGTACCTGCCCCACCTGCAGGCACTGTCCGCATCCAGCCCGTTCTGGGCGGGCGAACGGACCGGCTACGCCTCGAACCGTGCCCTGGTCTTCCAGCAGCTGCCCACCGCGGGTCTGCCGTGGATGCTGCCCGACTGGGCCGCGTACGAGTCCTACCTCGACGACATGGTCGCCACCGGGGTGATGGCCGACGCCACCGAAGTGCGCTGGGATGTCCGCCCGGCGCCCCGCTGGGGCACGGTCGAGATCCGCGCGTGCGACGGCATGTCGACCCTCCCCGAGCTCGCCGCCGTCGCGGCGCTCACCCAGGTGCTGGTGGAGGACTTCTCGCGCAGGCTCGACGCCGGCGAGGAGCTGCCCATGCTGCAGCCGTGGTTCGTGCGCGAGAACAAGTGGCGCGCAGCGCGGTACGGACTGGACGCGAAGGTCATCGTGGACGCCGACGGCCGGCAGGAGCCGGTGGCGGACCACCTGCGCGAGACGCTGGCGCGCCTGGCCGACACGGCCGACGAACTCAAGTGCGCGCGGGAGTTCGAGGGCGTGGAGACGATCCTCAGCCAGGGCGCGAGCTACGAACGCCAACTCGCGGTGGCGGATGCGGCCGACGGCGACCTGCGGGAGGTCGTGCAGCACCTCATCCGCGAGTTCCGTTCCGGGCCCGGCCGACGCGAGGCGCTCGCCCGGCGCTGAGCCGCGTCAGCCCTTCCCGAGCATCTTCTGCAGCTCGGCGAGGTCCGCGGCCGACGGGGTCTTCCCGCCCAGGCCGAAGCCCGA
>JAEZSU010000012.1 GCA_023421635.1 Actinomycetes bacterium
GAGCAGGGCCGTCAGGTGTCGGGACGGGTCGGCGCCGCGTGCGGCGCTCACCCGTGACGGGATCAGCCGGTGGGCGAAGACGGGGACCACGAGCGCAGCGACGTCGTCGGGGATGACGAACCCGCGCCCGTCGAGCGCGGCCTGCACCTTGGCGGCCCGCACGAGTTGCAGCGTCGCGCGCGGACTCGCACCGAGGCGCAGCTCCGGGTGGGAGCGGGTCGCGCGGGCGAGGGCGACCGCGTACTCCTCGACGGCGGGGGAGACATGGATGCCGCGGGCCCACCGGACGAGCTCGCGGACCCCGGCCGCGTCGATCACGGGGGAGATCCGGGTCAGGGGGTTGTCGTGCTCGCGCTGGCGCAGCATCGCGGCCTCCGCGGCGGCATCCGGGTAGCCCATCGAGATGCGCAGCATGAACCGGTCGCGCTGTGCCTCGGGCAGCTCGTAGGTGCCCTCCATGTCCAGCGGATTCTGGGTGGCGACCACGAGGAAGGGCTCGGGCAGTTCGTGGGAGCGCCCGTCCACCGTGACCTGGTGCTCCTCCATCGCCTCCAGGAGCGCCGACTGGGTCTTGGGGGACGAGCGGTTGATCTCGTCGGCGATGACGATGTGCGCGAACACCGCACCCGGCTTGAACTCGAACTCCCGCGCGACCGGGTCGAACACCGAGACGCCCGTGACATCGCCCGGCAGCAGGTCGGGCGTGAACTGGATGCGGCGCACGGTCGCGTCGACCGACGCGGCGAGGGCACGGGCGAGCATGGTCTTGCCGACGCCAGGCACGTCCTCGATGAGCAGGTGCCCCTCGGCGAGGAGGGCGATCAGCACGGCGCGGACGGCGTCGGGCTTGCCGTCGATGACCGCTTCCACCGAGCGGGTGATGGCGTCGGTGACCTCGGCGAACCGTTCGGCGGTCATCTCCGCCGGAGCGATCTGGGGTTCCAGGTCCGTCATCCGTCTCCTCCCCGCAGCGGGTGTGCAGCGATCGTAACCCGCTGGACGGGGGTGCGGACCGGTCGGATGAGCATCCGGCTGCGCGGCTGCGGTAGACTCGTGGCGGCTCTCCGCGTGGCGACACCCAGGCCAACTCCCCCAGGACGGAAACGTAGCAAGGGTAACCAGGCTCTGTCGGGTGCGCGGAGGGTCTTTTCTTTTGCCCCGGCGACCGTGATCCGCCGCGCGTCAAGGGGACGTCCGGGGGTAGGCCGGGGCAGTGGGCGCGCCTAGGCTTGACGGGTGGCCCACAGCATCATGATCACCTCCGCCGAGGGGCACTCGGGCAAATCGACCGTCGCGCTCGGTGTCCTCGACGCCTTGAGCCACGCGACCGCCCGCGTCGGGGTCTTCCGCACCATCGCCCGCTCGACGAGCGAGCGCGACTACGTGCTCGAGATGCTGCTGGACCACGACGGTGTCGACCTCGACTACGACGCATGCATCGGCGTGGGCTACGACGACCTGCACGCCGACCCGGATGCCGCCATGGCGCGCATCGTGGAGCGGTACAAGGCCGTCGAGGCGCAGTGCGACGCGGTCGTCGTGCTCGGCAGCGACTACACGGATGTCGGGAGCCCCGCCGAGTTCGCCTACAACGCCCGGATCGCTGCGAACCTCGGGGTGCCGGTGCTGCTCGTCGTCGGCGGCCGGTCGCAGCACGGCCGGAGCGACCAGCTCGGCATGAGCGACCCGAGGAGCCCCGAGGACGTCGCGCAGGTCGCGGCCCTCGCCCTCGGCGAGCTGCGCGCCGAACGCGCCGAGCTCTTCGCAGTCGTCGCCAACCGGGTCGAACCCGACCTGCGGGACGCCACCGTGGCCGCGGTGCGGACCCGCGTCGGCGACCAGGTGCCGGTGTGGGCGCTGCCCGAGGACCGGTTCCTCGTCGCACCGTCGGTGCGCGGGGTGATGCGGGCGGTGGACGGCGTCCTGCGCAAGGGCGACCCGGACCTCCTGACGCGTGAGGTGCTCGGCGTCGTCGTCGCCGGCATGTCCATGGTCAACGTGCTGCCACGACTCACCGACAGCGCCGTGGTCGTGATCCCCGCCGACCGCACCGAGGTGCTGCTGGCGGCCCTGCTCGCCCACGCATCCGGCACGTTCCCCTCGCTCGCCGCGATCGTGCTGAACGGGCCGTTCCCGCTGCCGGAGGCGATCGACCGGCTCATCGACGGGCTGGGCACGACCCTCCCCATCATCGCCACCGACCTCGGCACGTACGACACCGCCGTGCGGATCATGAACACGCGCGGCCGGCTCGCCGCGGACTCGCAGCGCCGCTACGACACGGCGCTGTCCCTCTTCGAGCAGCACGTGGACGGGGCGGAACTCACCCGCCTGCTCGGTCTCGCACGTCCCACCGTCGTGACGCCGCTCATGTTCCAGTACCGGCTGATCGAGCGCGCGCGTGCGGCGCGGCGTCACATCGTGCTGCCCGAAGGCGACGACGACCGCATCCTTCGCGCCGCCGCCACGGTGCTCGCCCGCGGGATCGCCGACCTCACGATCCTGGGCGAGGAGATCGAGGTGCGCTCGCGGGCGATGGAGCTCGGTATCGACATCTCCGCGGCGCGGGTGGTCAGCCCGTTCGACGCGGTGCTCGGCGAGCGGTTCGCCGCCGAATACGCCAGGCTGCGCGCCCACCGCGGGGTGACGCTGCAGCAGGCTGCCGACACCGTCACCGACGTCTCCTACTTCGGCACCATGATGGTGCACGCGGGCCTTGCCGACGGCATGGTCTCCGGTGCCGCGCACACCACGGCGCACACCATCCGTCCCGCCTTCGAGGTCATCAAGACCAAGCCCGGCGTGTCCGTCGTCTCGAGCGTCTTCCTCATGGCGCTCGCCGACCGCGTGCTCGTGTACGGCGACTGCGCCGTCATCCCCGACCCGACCGCGCAGCAGCTCGCCGACATCGCGGTGGAATCGGCGGCGACCGCGGCGCAGTTCGGCATCGATCCGCGCGTGGCGATGCTCTCCTACTCGACCGGCGAGTCGGGCTCCGGTGCCGACGTCGACAAGGTGCGCGAGGCGACCGCGCTCGTCCGGGAACGCGCACCGCAGCTGCCGGTGGAAGGACCCATCCAGTACGACGCCGCCGCCGACGCCGCGGTCGCGCAGGCGAAGCTCCCCGGCTCGGCCGTGGCGGGCCGGGCGACCGTGTTCGTGTTCCCCGATCTGAACACCGGCAACAACACGTACAAGGCGGTGCAGCGCTCGGCCGGGGCGGTCGCGATCGGCCCGGTGCTGCAGGGCCTGAACAAGCCCATCAACGACCTCTCGCGCGGCGCACTGGTGGAGGACATCGTCAACACCATCGCGATCACCGCCATCCAGGCGCAGGGGGAGGACCCGGCATGAGCATCGTGCTCGTCATCAACAGCGGGTCGTCCTCGTTCAAGTACCGGCTGCTGGACATGGACACCGAGCGCGTGCTCGCCTCCGGGCTCGTCGAACGCATCGGTGAGCCGACCGGGCACGCGGCCCACACCGTGGCATCGGCGGCGTTCGGCGGACCGGATGCGGCCGCACCCGCGGTGCTGGACGCCACGAGCACCCGCGACCTGCCCATCCCGGATCACGCCGCCGGCTTCCAGGTCATGCTCGACGCGTTCGAGCTGCACGGCCCGTCGCTCACCGACCACCCCCCGGTCGCCGTGGGGCACCGCGTCGTGCACGGCGGCGCGCGCTTCCTCGAACCCACCCTCATCACCCGGCTGGTCGAGATCAACATCGAGGACCTCTCGGCCCTCGCCCCGCTGCACAACCCCGGGGCGGTGCAGGGCATCCGCGCCGCGCGGAAGACCTTCCCCGACATCCCGCACGTGGCCGTGTTCGACACCGCCTTCCACCAGACGATGCCGCCGGGCGCCTACACCTACGCGATCGACCGCGCGGTCACCGAGCCGCTGCGCATCCGCAAGTACGGGTTCCACGGCACATCGCACAAGTACGTGAGCGAGGCGGCCGCGGCGTACCTCGGCCGACCCTCGTCTGAGCTGAAGCAGATCGTGTTCCACCTCGGCAACGGGGCGTCGGCGACCGCGATCGACGGCGGCCGGTCGGTCGACACCTCGATGGGGCTGACCCCGCTCGAGGGGCTCGTCATGGGCACCAGGTCCGGCGACATCGACCCCGCCGTGGTGTTCCAGCTCGTGCGACGCGCCGACATGTCCATCGGCGATGTCGACACCCTGCTGAACAAGCGGTCCGGCATCCTCGGGCTCGCGGGGGTCTCCGACATGCGCGACCTGTTCGACCGGGTCGACGACGGCGACCGGTCCGCGCAGCTGGCGCTCGACGTCTACGTCCACCGGCTCCGCGCCTACGCCGGCGCATACCTGGCGCAGCTCGGCGGCGTCGACGTGATCTCGTTCACCGCCGGCGTCGGTGAGAACTCGCCCCGCATCCGGGAGGCGGCCCTTGCCACCCTCGGGTTCGCGGGCGTGCGCATCGATCCCGAGCGCAACACGGCGCGCGTCGGCGGCATCCGGAGGATCTCCGACGACGCGTCCGCGGTGACGGTGCTCGTCGTCCCCACCGACGAGGAGCTCGAGATCGCACGGCAGACCCTGCAGGTCGCCGACGCGTGAGCGTGCCCGCCCCGAACGCCCACGAGCCATTCGACCCATCACTGGAGGATCTGTGACCACCCTGCCCGACCTGACCGCCTACGACGCGGTGCTGTTCGACCTCGACGGCGTGCTGACGCCCACCGCCGAGGTGCACATGCACGCGTGGCGCACGATGTTCGAGGACCTGTTCGCCGCGTGGGGGATCGAGCCGCCGTACACCGACGCGGACTACTTCGAGTACCTCGACGGCAAGAAGCGCTACGACGGCGTGGCGGGGCTGCTGCGCAGCCGCGACGTGGAGGTGCCGTGGGGCGACCCCTCGGACGCACCGACCGAGCAGACCGTGTGCGGCATCGGCAACCGCAAGAACGACGTGTTCGCGGCCGTGCTGCGCGCCGACGGCATCGGCCCGTACGAGGGGTCGCTGCGCCTGGTCGACCGGCTCGTCGCTGCCGGGGTCCCGGTCGCCGTCGTCTCCAGCTCGAAGAACGCGGAGGAGGTGCTGGCGGCCGCCGGCATCCGCGACCGGTTCGGCGTGGTGATGGACGGCGTCATCGCCGAACGCGATGGGCTGGCCTCCAAGCCCGCCCCCGACGTCTTCGTGACGGCGGCGCGGATGCTGGGCGTCGACCCCGCGCGCTGCGCGGCCGTCGAGGACGCCGTCAGCGGCGTGCGCTCCGCATCCGCCGGCGGGTTCGCGCTCGTCGTCGGGGTGGATCGGGGCGTCGGTGCGGATGCGCTGACCGCCGCCGGCGCCGACGTGGTCGTGGACGACCTCTCCGCCTTCGTAGACTGACCCATCGACATACCCGAGAGAAGGCTGCCCGAACAATGATGGATCGCGACCGTTTCCCCGTCGACCCCTGGCGACTGGTGGAGACCTCGTACTCGCTCGAGGATGCGGGGGTGACCGAGACGATCTTCTCGGTCGCGAACGGGTACCTGGGTCTGCGCGGCAACCAGCCCGAGGGCAGGTTCGGCCACGAGCAGGGCACGTTCATCAACGGCTTCCACGAGACCTTCCCGATCCGCCACGCCGAGCAGGCGTACGGATTCGCCGAGGTCGGCCAGACGATCGTGAACGCGCCCGACGCGAAGGTGATGCGCGTCTACGTGGACGACGAGCCGTTGTCGTTCGACATCGCCGAGCTGCTCGAGTACGAGCGGGTGCTCGACATGCGCGACGGCGTCATGCGCCGGCACCTGGTGTGGCGCACCACGTCCGGCAAGCGGGTGCGGATCGACTACGAGCGCATGGTCTCGTTCGAGGAGAAGCACCTCGCGATCATGAGCGTCGAGGTGACGGTCCTCGACGCGGACGCGCCCGTCGCGATCTCCTGCCAGCTGCTGAACCGGCAGGACGGCGAGGACGTCTACGGCGGCTCGCCGAGCGCGCAGAAGAAGGCCGGCTTCGACCCCCGCAAGGCGGAGCGCATCGCCGACCGCGTGCTCATCCCGAACGAGTACTGGCAGGACGAGAACCGTTCGGTGCTCAGCTACCGGGTGAACCAGTCCGGCATGACGGTCGCCGTCGTGGCCGACCACGTGATCGAGACCGAGAACGAGCACAACGCGCGGGCTCTCATCCAGCCCGACATCGCGAAGAACGTGTTCCGCGTGCACGCGAAGGCCGGCGTCCCGGTCAAGGTCACCAAGACGGTCAGCTACCACACCTCCCGCGGCGTCCCCACGCGCGAGCTCATCGATCGCTGCCGTCGCACCATCGACCGCGCCGCCGAGGTCGGCGTCCAGGCGATCTTCGAGCGGCAGCGGCAGTGGCTGGCGGACTTCTGGGACCGCTCCGACGTGCGCATCGCCGGGCACGACGACCTGCAGCAGGCGACCAGGTGGTGCCTGTTCCAGCTGGCGCAGGCCTCGGCGCGCGCCGACGGCATGGGGGTGCCCGCCAAGGGGCTCACCGGCTCCGGGTACAGCGGCCACTACTTCTGGGACACCGAGGTGTACGTGCTGCCGTTCCTCGCGTACACGTCGCCGCTGTGGGCGCGGAACGCACTGCGGATGCGGGTGCTCATGCTCCCCGCCGCCCGCAAGCGCGCGTTCCAGCTCAACGAGGCGGGCGCCCTGTTCCCGTGGCGCACGATCAACGGCGAGGAGGCCTCGGCCTACTACGCCGCCGGCACCGCGCAGTACCACATCAACGCCGACGTCAGCTTCGCCCTGGCCAAGTACGTCCGGGCCACCGGCGACGTGGACTTCCTCTACCGAGAGGCGGTCGACATCGCCGTGGAGACGGCGCGCCTGTGGGCGACGCTGGGCTTCTGGCGCGAGGAGATCGACGGCGAGGACAGCTTCCACATCCACGGCGTCACCGGGCCGGACGAGTACACGACGGTCGTCAACGACAACCTCTTCACGAACGTGATGGCCCGCTTCAACCTCCGGTTCGCGGCCCGCACCGTCCGGGAGATGGCCGAGGACGCACCCGAGGCGTACCGGCAGATGGCGGAGCGGCTGAACCTCGACCCGAGTGAGGCGGAGGGCTGGGAGCGCGCTGCGGAGGCGATGCACATCCCGTTCAGCCCGTCCCTCGGCATCCACCCGCAGGACGAGGTGTTCCTGCAGCGGGAGATGTGGGACCTCGAGAACACCCCGGCGGAGCAGCGGCCGCTGCTGCTGCACTTCCACCCGCTCGTGATCTACCGGTACCAGGTGCTCAAGCAGGCCGATGTGGTGCTGGCGCTGTACCTGCAGGGCAACCACTTCACCGACGAGGAGAAGCTCGCCGACTTCGAGTACTACGACCCGCTGACCACGGGCGACTCCACCCTCTCCGGCGTCGTCCAGTCGATCCTCGCGGCGGAGGTGGGCTACCAGGAGCTCGCGCTCGAGTACTTCCTCGACGGCATCTTCGTCGACCTCGCCGACCTGCACAACAACGCGGCCGACGGGGTGCACGTCGCCTCGGCCGGCGGGGTGTGGACCTCGCTCGTCGGCGGCTTCGGCGGCATGCGCGACCACTACGGCGAGCTGACCTTCGACCCGCGCCTGCCGGCGACGTGGCCGGAGCTGTCGTACACGCTCACCTGGCACGGCACGAAGCTGCGGATCACCCTGCGCCGCGAGGAGATGATCGTTCGCGCCGAGGGGGACGGCGATCCGGTGCCGTTCATGGTGCGCGGGGTCGGGTACGTCGTCGCCGGCGGCGACGAGGTCGTGGTGCCGCTCGCGACCCAGGGGCGCGTCCGCCCGGGCCGGCCCACGCTCGGCATGTTCGCCGACGCGCGACGCGAGGACGGCACCCTGCTGTCGGCGTCCGTGCCCATCATGACCACGAGCATCCCCGTGGTCACCGACACGGTCCCGGTGACCACCACCGCCGACGCCGAGGCGCCGCTCGACGCCTGACACGTCCGCCCTCCGTGCCAGCTCCTCGCGATCGGGCACGGAGGGCGCAGACGGATGCGGCCGCTCCCGCGATGTCGGCGGCACACCGTAGGCTGGTCTGGTGACCACCGCTTTGTATCGTCGTTACCGCCCCGAGGCGTTCGGCGAGATGATCGGCCAGTCGCAGGTGACCGATCCGCTGATGACGGCGTTGCGCGCCGACCGCGTCGGCCACGCCTACCTCTTCTCCGGCCCCCGCGGCTGCGGCAAGACCACCTCCGCCCGCATCCTGGCCCGCTGCCTGAACTGCGCCGAGGGTCCCACCGACACCCCCTGCGGCACCTGTGACAGCTGCGTCGAGCTCGGCCGCGGCGGCGGCGGATCGCTCGACGTCGTCGAGATCGACGCCGCCAGCCACAACGGTGTCGACGACGCCCGCGACCTGCGCGAGCGCGCCGTCTTCGCGCCCGCCCGCGACCGCTTCAAGATCTTCATCCTCGACGAGGCGCACATGGTGACCCCGCAGGGGTTCAACGCGCTGCTCAAGCTCGTCGAGGAGCCGCCGGCGCACGTGAAGTTCATCTTCGCCACCACCGAGCCCGAGAAGGTCATCGGCACGATCCGCTCGCGCACCCACCACTACCCGTTCCGGCTCGTCCCGCCCGCCGCGATGCTGGAGTACGTGCAGCAGCTGTGCGAGAGCGAGGGCGTCTCGGTCGAGGCCGGTGTGCTGCCGCTCGTCGGCCGGGCCGGCGGCGGGTCGCCGCGCGACACCCTGTCGCTCCTCGACCAGCTCATCGCCGGCTCCGAGGGCCCGACCGTCGCCTACGAGCGGGCGGTGGCACTCCTCGGCTACACCCACGGCGAACTGCTCGACGCGATCGTCCACGCGCTCGGCGACCGTGACGCCGGTGCGGCGTTCGCCGCCATCGACCGCGTCGTGCAGACCGGGCAGGACCCGCGCCGGTTCATCGAGGACCTGCTGGAGCGCCTGCGCGACCTCATCGTGGTCGCCGCGACCGGTGCCGGCGCCGGCGCGGTGCTCCGCGGCATCCCCGCGGACGAGCTCGACCGGATGTCGCGGCAGGCCGCGGCCTTCGGCGCGGACCGCCTCTCGCAGACCGCCGACATCGTCATCGCCGCGCTCGACGAGATGACCGGCGCGACCTCGCCCCGGCTGCAGCTCGAGCTCATGGTCGCCCGGGTGCTCTCGCACACCGCGCAGGCCCCCGC
>JAEZSU010000280.1 GCA_023421635.1 Actinomycetes bacterium
CCGTCCTCGCAGATCGCGGTGGTGTTCCAGGACTACCGGGGGTCGCTCCTTCCGTGGATGAAGGTCGACCAGAACGTCGCGTTCCCGCTGGAGGGCCGCGGTGTGCCCAGGCAGGAGCGGCTCCGCCGCGCCCGCGAGGCGCTGGAGGTCGTCGGCCTCGCCGCCAACGCGGACGCCTACCCGTGGCAGCTCTCCGGCGGGATGCAGCAGCGCGTGGCCATCGCCCGCGCGCTGGCCTACGACGCGCCCATCATGCTCATGGACGAGCCGTTCGGATCGCTCGACGCGCAGACCCGGTTCGAGCTCGAGGACCTCGTGCTGCGGCTGCGGAACGAGATGGGCATCACGATCGTGGTGGTCACGCACGACATCGACGAGGCCGTCTACCTCGGCGACCGCGTGGTGGTGCTCGGCGGTCGGCCCTCCCGGGTCGTCGACGACGTCGAGGTGCCGCTCGGGCGGGAGCGCACCCAGCTGACCACGAAGTCGACGCAGACGTTCGTGGAGCTGCGCACCCGCGTCCTCGCGGAGATCCAGCAGCACGGCCTGCCGCGGGCGGCGTCCGCATGAGCGCGGACACACCCCGTCACGGTCCCGACGCGCCGTACGCGCTGGCCCGCTTCCGGGACGGCGGACTCGGCGTGGTCGCGGGCGACCGCATCCTGCCCGTCGCGCCCTCGGACCTGGGGGCCGCGAGCCTGAACGAGTTCCTCGGTGCCGGCGACTGGAGCCCGGTGGCGCGGCTCGCCGAGACGGACGGGGCCTGGCGCCCGCTGGCGGACGTGGATCTCGGCGCGCCGGTCGAACCGCGTCAGGTGCTGCAGGCCGGTGCGAACTATCGCTCGCACGTGATCGAGCTCATGATGGCCGGGCTGGGTGCGAAGGGGCGCGACGTCGACCCGGACCAGGCGCGCGCGGGCGCCGAGAAGGCGATGGACGCGCGTGCCGCCAGCGGTCGCCCCTTCGTCTTCCTCGGGCTGCCGACCTGCGTCGTCGGCGACGGCGACCCGCTCGTGCTTCCCGCGTACAGCCAGGAGCACGACTGGGAGCTCGAGCTCGCCGCGGTGATCGGCCGCGAGGCGTACCGGGTGTCACCCGAGGACGCCCTCTCGCACGTGGCCGGGTACACGATCGTCAACGACATCTCGACCCGCGACCTGCTCTTCCCGCCCGACGCGGGCGGCCTCGGCGCCGACTGGTACCGGGGCAAGAACGCCCCCGGGTTCCTGCCGACCGGCCCGTTCCTCGTGCCGGCCGCGTTCGTCGACCCGGCGGACGTGCAGGTGCAGCTGGATCTCAACGGCGAGCGCATGCAGGACGCGAACACGTCCGACCTCGTCTTCGACGTCGCGAGGATCGTCGCCGGCGCCTCCCAGACGGCGCCGCTGCTGCCGGGCGACCTCGTGCTCACCGGCAGCCCCGCGGGCAACGGCCAGCACTGGGGCCGGTTCCTCCGCGACGGCGATGTCATGACCGGCCGCATCTCGGGCCTGGGTGCCCAGGTCGTCCGGTGCGTCGCCGAGCGGATCCCCGCCGATGTCCGAGCCTGAACGGAGCACCATGATCACCGATGTCCACGCCCACGTGCTGCTGCCCTCGTTGCACGCCGAGGTCGAGCGCCGAGCGCCCGAGCTCGTGCGGGAGGCGGCCGAACTCGACTTCCGTCGCAACGGGGCGGCGAGCCAGGCCGTCTCCGGCCCGATGATCGGCGCCCGCATCGGCCGGCTCACCGACCCCGCGCTGCGCCTCGCCGACATGGATGCGGCCGGCGTCGACCGGCAGTGGGTCAGCGCGTCGCCGAACCACTTCTACCCGTGGGCGCCGCCTGAGCTCGCAGCGTGGGCGGCGGGCGAGGCGAACCGGCTCGTCGCCGAGCACGTCGCGAACGCCCCCGACCGGATGACCGGGCTGGGGCTCGTGCCGCTCCAGCATCCGCACCTCGTCGTCGCAGCGCTCGAGGACGCGGTCCTCACCCACGGCCTGGCCGGCGTCGAGATCTCCTCGTTCGCGGGTGACGTGGAACTGTCCGACCCGCGGCTGGAGCCGTTCTGGGCCCGCGCCGCCGAGCTGTCCGCCGTGGTGTTCCTCCACCCGTTCGGATGCTCGCTCGACGAGCGACTCGACCGGTTCTACCTGGCCAACACCGTCGGGCAGCCCGTCGAGAACGCCGTCGCCCTCTCGCATCTGATCTTCGCCGGCGTGCTCGACCGGCATCCGGGGCTCCGCCTGGTCGCAGCCCACGGCGGCGGGTATCTCCCCACCGCGATCGGCCGCTCCGACCACGCCTGGCGGGTGCGCCCGGACGCCAGGGGGTGCGAGCACGCGCCGTCCACGTACCTGCGCCGGATCTGGTTCGACACCGTCGTGCACGACCACGGTGCGCTCCGCCATCTCGTGGAGGTCGCCGGTGCGGACCGCGTGCTCCTCGGCAGCGACTACCCGTTCGACATGGGCCCCGAGGACCCGGTCGGGTTCGTCGCCGGTGCCCGGCTGGACGAGGCCGACGCCGAACGCATCCTCTCGGCGAACGCCGCCGAACTCCTGGACGCGCAGCGCACCGCACGTCCTGCCTGACTTCAGGCGATGGCAGCGGCGGCGCGATCGAACAGGCCCCGGAACCAGATGTGCTCCGGGTCCTGTTCGTGCGCGGGATGCCACCACAGCGCCTCGATGAGCGGCGCCGACTCGAACGGGATCTCGCACACGCGCATGTCGCCGAGCCGCGTGACCAGCGGAACCAGGCGACGCTGGATCAGCGTGAGCCGCTCGGTGCCCATGACGTAGAGGGGGAGGAGCGCGAAACTCTCGACCACGGTCTGCACGCGCGGCTGCAGTCCCATCTGCTCGAGCTGGCGCCCGGCCGCAGTGAACGACAACCTCGTCTGGTAGGTGAACACCCAGGGAGACGCGGCGAGGATGTCGAGCGTCAGCCCGTCCTGCACGTGGGGGTTGTCCGCCGCGGCCAGCACCACCCAGTCGTCGCGCCACAGATCCCGATGCGGGCGGTTCGTGCTGATGCCGTGCGGCAGGATCAGGCCGTCGACCGACGCCAACCGGTTCATCACGTCGTCGATCCCCGCGGTGGAGATCGGCTGATACCGCATCCGCACGCCGGGCGCCTCCGCGCTCGCGAGCCGAGACACCTCCGGGCCGATGACGCTGAGCGCGTAGTCCGAGCCGAAGACCGTGAACTCGCGGGTCGACTCGGAGGGGTCCCAGCGGGACTGGCTCTCGAACACCCGACGCACCGCGTTCAGCGCCTCCGCGGTGTGCTCCATGAGCCGCATCGCGAGGGGCGTCAACTCGTACAGGTTGCCGCGACGTGCGAGCAGCGGATCGTCGAAGTGCACCCGCAGCCGTGCCAGCGCGGCGCTGAGCGAGGGCTGGCTGAGGTGCAGCCGCTCCGCCGCCCTCGTCACGTTGCGTTCGGTGAGCAACGCGTCCAGCGAGACCAGCAGGTTGAGGTCCAGCCGGGACAGCAGGGGATCATCGGGCATCCGGGACTCCTTCGTCGCCGAGCTATCGAGAAAGCTGATTCCGAGCATAGTGAGTATGGCGTTGTCCGATGCCCCGACCCGGTCGAGAATCGCTGCAGGGCGCATGGCCGCGCCGAGGAAAGGATCGAAGATGATCACGTTGCTGTCCCACCTGTCCTACGTCGCGCTGACGACACCTGACGTCGAGGCGTCCGTGGACTTCTACGTCAACCAGGTCGGCCTGACCGAGGTGGCGCGCGAGGACGACCGGGTGTACCTGCGCTGCTGGGGGGACTACTACAGCTACAGCCTCGTCATCGTGCAGGGCGACGAGCCGGCGCTGCTCTCCGCCGGGTGGCGCACGACGAGCGCCGAGGCGCTCGAGGAGGCGGTGCGCCGCGTCGAGGACGCCGGCGTGCAGGGTGAGTGGTTCGACGGCCGCGACATCGGTCGCGCCTACCGCTTCACCGGCCCCTGGGGGCACACCCTCGAGCTGCACTGGGACGTGGTCCACCACCGCTACACCGAGGGCGACCTCGCCTCGACGTTCCCCGACCGTCCGCAGCGCCGCTCTCGCTTCGCGGGCGCCCCCCGTCAGCTCGACCACGTCACGATCTGTGCCAGCGACGTCGATGCCTTCGCCGCCTGGTACAACGAGGTCCTCGGCTTCCGCATCATGGCGCGCACCGTGCTGGAGGACGCCCCGCTGTCGGTCTTCTCCGTGCTCACCACGAATGAGAAGTCGCACGACCTCGGCGTCGTGCTCGACGGCTCGACCCGTGCCGGCCGCGTCAACCACTTCGCGTTCTGGTACGACACCCGCGAGGAGATGCTCATCGCCGCCGACCTGCTCATGGAGAACGGCGTCATGATCGAGTACGGCCCCACCATCCACGGCATCGGCGAGCAGTCGTTCCTGTACTACCGCGACCCGTCCACCATGCGCATCGAGATCAACAGCGGCGGCTACCGCAACTACGTGCCGGACTGGGAGCCGCAGACCTGGAAGACCTCGCAGGGCTCCTACGACATCTACCGCAACGCCGGCTTCCCGCTGTCGCTGGCGGACTCCTTCCCGCCCGCCGACGGCCCGACGGCCACCGAGCAGGGCGTGCCGGACGAGATCAAGGCCGACCTGCTCAAGGGCAAGGTATGAGCTCGCTGACCGAGGACCCCGCCGAGCTCGACCGCACGGACGCGCTCGGCGAGGTCGTCGTCCGCGCCGAGGCCTTCCGCAACTGGGGGCGCTGGGGCGAGGACGACGTGCTCGGCACGCTGAACTTCATCGACGACGCCACACGCGCCGCCGCGGCCAGGCTCGTCACCGACGGGCAGGTGGTCTCGCTCGCGCAGTCCTTCGACGAGGACGGCCCGCAGCGGGGATGGAAGAAGCGCAACAACCCCGTGCACACGATGACCGGGACCGGGCTCGACCACGAGCGGAACGTGTACATGAACGTGCACGGCATCGGCGGTGCGGACGACGTCATCATGATGCCGCTGCAGTGCTCGACGCAGTGGGACGGTCTCGGCCACATCTTCGACCGCGGGCTGGCGTACAACGGCCGTCCCGCCGGATCGGTCGTCACCACCCAGGGCGACCGCGTGACCGGGATCGAGCACGCGGCGGACGTGATCGTCTCCCGCGGCGTGCTGCTCGACATGGGACGGTACCTCCGTCCCGAGACGGGGGAGCTGGAGGACGGGTACGCGATCACCGCCGCCGACCTCGACGGCTGCATCCGCGCCCAGGGGGAGACCTCCGAGGTCCGGCGCGGCGACATCCTGCTGGTGCGGACCGGGCAGCTCGCCCGTGCCCGCCGCAACGGCTGGGGCGAGTACGCCGGCGGATCCGCGCCCGGACTGTCGATCACGACCGCCGGGTGGCTCCACCGCAGCGAGATCGCCGCGATCGCGACGGACACCTGGGGGTTCGAGGTGCGACCGAACGAGTTCGAGGACTCGTTCCAGCCGCTCCACCAGATCGTGATCCCCAACATGGGGCTCACGGTCGGCGAGATGTGGGACCTGGAACGGCTCGGGACCGTGTGCGCGGAGCGCGGCCGGTACGAGTTCTTCCTGTCCGCCCCGCCGCTGCCGATCACCGGGGCGGTCGGCTCGCCCATCAACCCCGTCGCGGTCTTCTGACCACGACGCGCATCCCACACCGCGAACGAGGAGGTTCCAGGTGCCCGCTGTCAACATTGTCGCCGTGATCGGTGCCGGCGTGTCCGGGATGGCGACCGCCATCCGGCTCGCCCGCGCCGGGATCGCCGTGGACCTCATCGAGGCCCAGCCCGAGCTCACCGCGCTCGGCTCGGGTATCTCCCTGCAGGCCAACGCGCTCGCCGCCTTCGACGCGCTCGGCGTGTGGGCGGAGACGTCGGCGGCGGGGTACCCGTTCGACGGGCTCGTCCTGCGCCTGCCCGGCCCCGACGCCCCGGTCATCGACCGGCGCGTCGAGGGCTCGGGCGGCGGCGGCCTGCCGTCGGGGATGGGGATGCCGCGGCCCGAGCTGGCCCGCATCCTCTTCCGCGCCGCGACCGAGGCCGGCGTGCGCGCGCGGTTCGGCCTGCGGGTGACCGCCCTCGAGGAACGCGGCGACGAGGTCGCGGTGCACGCGGGCGACGATCTCGTCGGCGTCTACGACCTCGTGGTGGGTGCGGACGGCCTCCACTCCGCGGTGCGCGCGGCGATCGGCATCGACACGCGCCCTGAGCACACCGGGATGGGGATCTGGCGGGCATTCGTGTCACGCCCGGCCGAGGTGGAGTGCACGGAGCTCTACTACGGCGGCCCCGCCTACATCGCCGGCTACACGCCCACGGGGGAGGACTCGATGTACGCCTTCCTCGTGTTCGACGCGGAGGACCACTTCGACATGCCCGCCGAGGACGCCGCGCGGTACATGATCGAGCGCTCCCGTGCGTACGGCGGACCGTGGGAGCAGGTCCGCCACGACCTCGAACGCGGCGACGCCGCGGTCAACTACACCTGGTTCACCCGCCACATCGTGCCCGCGCCGTGGAACCGCGGCCGCGTCGTCGTGATCGGCGACGCTGCGCACTCCTGCCCGCCGACGATCGCGCAGGGCGCCGCACAGGCGCTCGAGGACGCGATGGTGCTCACCGATCTGCTCATCCGCGAGGACGCCCTCGACGCGCGACTGTGGGACGAGTTCCACCGCCGCCGCGTGGAACGCGCCACGGCGGTGGTCGACGCCTCGGTGCAGCTCGCCGAGTGGCAGCGGGACGGGCAGGACCACTCCGCCGAGATGCCCCAGCTCATCGGCGGGCTCGCGCGGCGCCTGGCCCAGGCGGACTGACGAAGGGGGACGAGGATGCGCATCGCACGGTGGGAACACGAGGGCCGGATCGGCGAGGGATTCGTCATCGATGACGCGGTGGTGCCGTTCCCGGACGGGGTGACCGTCGCGGGCGTGCTCCGCGCCGGACTGGGTGAGCTTCCCGGGCTGGCAGCACGGGTCGAGGTCTCGGCGGGGACCCCGCTCGAGGCGGTGACGCTCCTTCCGCCGCTCGTCCCCGCAGCGGTCCGCGACTTCGCGGTCTTCGAGGAGCACGTCGAGGGGATGAGCGCCGACGCGCAGGGCCGGCCCAACGTCAACGCGGCCTGGTACGAGCAGCCGGTGTTCTACTTCACGAACCCGCACACGCTGCACGGCTCCGGCGCGACCATCCGGCCGCCCGCCACCGCCCGCCTGGACTACGAACTCGAAGTCGCCGTCGTGCTCGGCGGGGAGCCGGGGGAGAACCTCAGCCCCGACGAGGCGGCAGGGCGGATCTTCGGGTACACGATCTTCAACGACTGGTCCGCGAGGGACATCCAGATCGAGGAGATGCGGCGGATGCTGGGGCCGGCAAAGGGCAAGGACTTCGCCGGGTCGCTCGGTCCCTGGATCGTGACGGCCGACGAGGTCGCCGACCGGATGGACGCGGACGGCTTCCTCGCGCTGCGCGCAGAGGTGTACGTCAACGGCGAGCTCACCGGCGCAGACCTCCTCTCGAACATGTCGTGGAGCTTCCCCGAGATCATCTCCTACGCCTCGCGGGCCTCCCGCGTGGTCCCCGGCGACGTGATCGGGGCCGGGACGGTGGGCAACGGCGGGTGCCTGGGCGAACTGTGGGGCCTCGCCGGCGGCGAGCTCGTCCCGCCGCCGCTCACCGTCGGAGACGTCGTCACGATGCGCGTCGAGCGCCTCGGCGAACTCGTGGGCGTCGTGGGGGAGCCGTGGCGGCAGCACCCGCTGCCCGCGGCACGCCGTCGGCCTGTGCCGCGCGCCCGCGCGGTCCCCGCCGCGGCAATAGACTGACCCTGTGAAGCACCCGGACGAATCGATCGACATCAAGCCGCGCAGTCGCACGGTCACCCACGGCATCGAAGCCACCACTTCCCGAGGCATGCTCCGGGGCGTCGGCATGGGCGACGAGGACTGGGACAAGCCGCAGATCGGCATCGCGTCGTCGTGGAACGAGATCACGCCGTGCAACCTGAGCCTCGACCGGCTCGCGCAGGGTGCCAAGGCGGGCGTCCACGCCGGCGGCGGCTACCCGCTGCAGTTCGGCACCATCTCCGTCTCCGACGGCATCTCGATGGGCCACGAGGGCATGCATTTCTCCCTCGTCAGCCGTGAGGTCATCGCCGACTCGGTCGAGACCGTCGTCATGGCCGCGCGCCTCGACGGCACGGTGCTCCTCGCCGGCTGCGACAAGTCGATCCCCGGGATGCTGATGGCATCCGCCCGCCTCGACCTCTCCAGCGTGTTCCTCTACGCCGGGTCGATCGCACCGGGCTGGGTCAAGCTCTCCGACGGCACGCTGAAGGAGATCACGATCGTCGACTCCTTCGAGGGCGTCGGCGCGTGCCTCGCCGGCCGCATGAGCGAAGAGGACCTCAAGCGCATCGAGTGCTCCTTCGCCCCCGGCGAGGGCGCCTGCGGCGGCATGTACACCGCCAACACGATGGCCTCCGTCGCCGAAGCCCTCGGCCTGAGCCTCCCCGGCTCCGCGGCGCCGCCCTCCGCCGACCGCCGCCGCGACTACTACGCGCACCGCTCCGGCGAGGCCGTCATCAACCTCCTCCGCCAGGGCATCACGACGCGGGACATCCTCACCCCCGAGGCGTTCGAGAACGCGATCGCGCTGGCGATGGCCCTCGGCGGCTCGACGAACGTCGTGCTGCACCTGCTCCCCATCGCCCGCGAGGCCGAGGTGGAGCTGAACCTCCACGACTTCAACCGCATCGGCGACAAGGTGCCCCACGTCGCCGACATGAAGCCGTTCGGCAAGTACGTCATGAACGACGTCGACAAGCACGGCGGCATCCCGGTCATCATGAAGGCGATGCTCGACGAGGGCCTGCTCCACGGCGACGCGCTCACCGTCACCGGCAAGACGCTCGCCGAGAACCTGCGCGACCTGAACCCGGACCCGGTCGACGGCGAGGTCATCCACCGCTTCGACGATCCCATCCACGCCACCGGCGGCCTGACGATCCTCCACGGCTCGATCGCGCCGGAGGGCGCCGTGGTGAAGTCCGCCGGCTTCGACGCCGACGTCTTCGAAGGGCCCGCGCGCGTGTTCGAGCGCGAACGCGCCGCCATGGACGCGCTCGAGGCCGGCGAGATCAACGCCGGCGACGTCGTCGTCATCCGCTACGAGGGCCCCAAGGGCGGCCCCGGCATGCGCGAGATG
>JAEZSU010000119.1 GCA_023421635.1 Actinomycetes bacterium
GCCGGGCGCAGCGCGACCCGGCAGACCGGGCACAGGGCGGGCCCGGCCGCGCCGCACCCGGCGCAGGTGACGGGCAGCAGGAGCGCGGCGATCTCGCCCGTCGCCGCCCGGAGATCGGTCCATGCCATGCCCTCGACCCTGGCCGAGACGTCACCCCCGCCGTGGGTACCGCACGCACCGGTGGAAGGGTCCCCCGTCGACGCGCCACTGGGGAGGAGCAGTCAGTCCGCGCTTCCCTGCTGCACCGCGAGCACGGACACCTCGGAAGCCGTCTGCACCCAGGTGGACGAGCGGCGGACGAACAGCGCCCCGTCCGCCGCGAGCGCCCTGACACTCCCGATCACGTTCGAGCCGGCGATGGCGCGGGTCCCCGACGGGGCGGCGAGCAGTTCCGCGACGCCGCCGATCGGGACCTGCGCGTACGTCGGATCCGCCCCGTCGGTGACCACGCCGAGCACGGCGTCGTCGAGCCAGCCGATGTCTGCGCCCCCGGCCGGCAGCACCGCGAGCACCTGCGGGTCGCCGAGGCCGGTCGGCACGCCCCGCTGATCACGCGCGATCCCCGCGATCGCGACCACCGACCGGCCGCCGAAGGTCAGCACCGCGGCCATCCGGGTGCCGTCGCGGGCGACCTGCATCGACGCGACGCGCGTGGCGCCGGGCCATGAGCCGGAGAACGACAGCACGTCACCGTCGACGGTGGTCGCGCGGAGCTCGCCGGGCGCGTTGGCGGGAATCGTCCAGATCGCCCCCGACGGGTCGATCGTGGGTGCGAGCAGCGCCGGGCGGTCGTCGCCGACCGACGAGGTCCCGTCGGCGCCGCCCCTGAGCGCGGTGCCGTCGGCGCGCAGGCCGGCCGCCGAGGCACGGTCGGCCGCGGTCTGGATGGCCTGGGGCGCGAGTTGCTCGATCGCCTCCGACAGGCCGGGGATGGGCGTGATCTCGCCCGACACGAGGAACCCGAAGCCGTCGGCGGTGAGCACCAGCGCACGCGCATCGACGCGGGTCGAGACCGTCGGGACCCGGTCCGCCTCGAGCACCGCGCCCTCCACCGTCATGTCGACCGCGCTGACGCCGGCGGTCGCCAGGCTCGCCGACAGCTGTGTCTGCATCCGGTCGAGCGTGCCGTCGTCGAGAGCGAGCGCCTGCTCGCTGAGCTCCGCCTGCGCCACGCCCGTGCCGCTCACCGGCACGGCGGGGGTGAGTTCGACGTTCTCGGGGAAGGCCGTCACGACCGCATCCGCGAGCCATTCCGCCGGCTCGCCGTTGACGAGCGCCGAGGCGATGCGCCCGGCTGCGTTCAGCGTGGGGAACCAGCGGACGTCCGGCACGAGGTAGCGCCAGGTGGGGTCGAAGTACATCAGCTGGTAGGAGCGGAAGACGCTCGTGAACAGGTCCTCGTCCATGAGCAGCCCGTCGGGCGCGTCGGTGATGCGCCACTCGCCGTCGTCCTGCTGCGCGAGCCGGTACACGATCGAGGTCGTGCTCGGTTCCGCGATGCTGTAGCTCCCGGCCGCGTCGACCGTAGCCACCGGCGAGGTCTGCAGCACGATCTGGGTGCCGTCCTGCGTGTCGACGTACTCGCGGGCGGCGAACGCGTCGACCATCACCCCCGCCTGCGGCTCCCAGTCGGCACGGAACGACGGGGCCAGGAACGACTGCGCGATCGCCCAGCCGTCCTCCGGGCTGGATGCGGCGGTGACGAACCCGTCGACGATCTGCTGCGGCGTGGCGCCGGGCTGCGGCCCGTCGGGCCGGAAGTCGAGGGACGGCTGGTCGGCGTCGGCGACTGCGGTGCGCCCCGGCTGCACCGGGCCGGAGGTGGGAAGGCCGGCGCAGCCGGCCAGCGCACACACCAGCGCACCGCCGAGGAACATCCTGAGCAGTCGTCTCATGCGCGGGTCTCCGATGCTCCGGACGTCCCGCCGCGGCGCGGCAGGCTGATGGGCTGGGTCACGTCGAGGTCCTCTACGGTGTCCTCGCCGGGATCGACGGGCACGGGTGAGACGAGCCGGTCGGTGCCACCGCGACGCGGCAGGGTGAGCACGAAGTTGCTCCCCCGCCCGGGCTCCGACCAGACGCTCAGCGTGCCGCCGTGCAGGCGGGCGTCGCCGAGCGCGATGGACAGGCCGAGGCCGGTGCCGCCGATGGTGCGCTTCCGGGACGGGTCGGCGCGCCAGAAGCGGTCGAACACACGCTCGACGTCCTCCGGCCGCATCCCGAGGCCGAAGTCGCGCACCCCGATGGCGACGGCATCCTGGTCGCTGTCCACGGTGACCACGACGGGGCGGCCCTCGCCGTGCTCGATCGCGTTGCCCAGGAGGTTGCGCACGACGCGGCGCACCCGGCGGGGGTCCATGTCGACGGCGGAGTACCCGCCGGGGGCGACCATCCGCACCTCGGTGCCGTGCTGCGCGGCGAGCTGACGCATCGACTCGACGACGTCCTCTGCGAGCGCGGCGAGGCTCGTCGCCTCGATCTCCAGCTGCACCGAGCCCGCGTCGTAACGGCTGATCTCGAGCAGGTCCGTGAGCAGCACCTCGAACCGCTGCACCTGCGCGTGCAGCAGTTCGGCCGCGCGAGAGGCGACCGGATCGAGCTCGCCACGGTGATCATGGATGACGTCCGCGGCGAGGCGGATGGTCGTCAGGGGCGTCCGCAGCTCGTGGGAGACGTCGGAGACGAACCGCTGCTGCACGAGGGAGAGTTCGGCGAGCTCCTTGATCTGGGCCTGGATACTGTCCGCCATGGCGTTGAACGACCGCCCCAGGGTCGCGAGCTCGTCGTCGCCGTGGATGTCCACGCGGACGTCGAGCCGACCGGCGGCCAGCTGCGCGCTGGTGTGGGCGGCCTGCGCGATCGGCGCGGTGAGCGAGCGCACCACGATCCAGGAGATCCCGCCGATGATGAGCACGAGCGCCACGCCGACGAACCACAGCGTGCCCTGCACGAAGCCGAGGGTCTGCGCCGCCGCGCCGAGGTCGTAGGCGATGTACAACTCATAGGCCCCGACGCCCGGGACGCTCACCTGCTGGCCGACGACGATGCCGGGGACCCTCGCGCCACGCTCGTCGGTGAGCGCGATCGACTGCCACCACTGCAGGTCGGGACCGCTCGCGACCTTCTCCCGCAGTGCCGGAGTGATCTCACGGTCCCAGTCGCCGCCCAGCGCGAACGGCACGGGGGCGTTCGCGGAGGGGCTCGTGTCCACCCGGTACATGGCGATGCGGTCGGAGCTGGAGAGGCGGTTGAGGGTCGAGGCGACGCTCGTGAACACGCTCCGCGCCTGCGCCGTGTCGGTCTGCACGGACGAGTCGAGCGTCTCCTGCGCGGCAGCGGTCGCCCGTGCCGCGTCGTCGAGCGCCTCGGTGCGCCGCGACTGGAAGAGGTCGTTCTGGATCGCGAGGGCCATCCACACGCAGGCGACGAGGATCGCGAGACTCGAACACGCAGCGGTGACCACGACCGTCCGGAACCGCAGCGAGCGCCGCCAGAGCCCGGCGAGCTGCTCCGGCCAGCGGCGCCAGGAACGCAGCCAGCGCACGAACGCGGCCCGCCGGCGCATGGCCGTCGTCATGGCCTCACACCACGGCGCCGGCGCGGTAGCCCACGCCCCTGACCGTCGTCACGATCCGCGGGTTGTCCGGATCGGGTTCGACCTTGGCGCGCAGCCGCTGCACGTGCACGTTCACGAGCCGGGTGTCGGCCTTGTAGTGGTAGCCCCACACCTGCTCGAGCAGCATCTCGCGGGAGAAGACCTGCTGCGGCTTGGAGGCCAGCGCGACGAGCAGCTCGAACTCGAGCGGCGTCAGCGCGATGGGCTGGTCGCCCCGGCGGACCTCGTGCGCGAGCACGTCGACCGTGAGGTCGCCGATGCGCAGCACCTCTCCCGGCCCCGACTGGGCCGGCCGGAGGCGGGTGCGGATGCGGGCGACGAGTTCCTTCGGGTTGAAGGGCTTGACGATGTAGTCGTCGGCTCCCGATTCGAGTCCGCGGACCACGTCGGCCGTGTCCGTGCGGGCGGTGAGCATGATGATCGGCACGCCCGACTCCGCGCGGATACGCGTGCAGATCTCGATGCCGTCCATGCCGGGCAGCATCAGGTCGAGCAGGATCAGGTCGGGCCGTGCGGTGCGGAAGGCGTCGAGGGCGGCGTCGCCGTCGGCGCAGAACACGGCTTCGAAGCCTTCGGCTTCCAGCACGATGCCGATCATCTCGGCGAGTGCCGTGTCGTCGTCGACCACGAGGATCCGTGATGTCATCTCACGCGTCTTCCTTTTTGCGTCCGTTCGCCGCGCGTCCGGGCGGGACACGGCGAAACCCCTGACACAGCGTAGACCACGCCTCCCGGGAGTGCCCTGCGCGCCGCGCGGTGGACGGGCCCGGACGCCTGACGGCCCGCCCCCGGAGGGACGGGCCGTCAGGACGGATGCGGTGCGGGACCGCGTCGGGTCAGCGCAGGTCGAAGCGGTCGAGCTCGGTGACCTTGCACCACGCGGCGGCGAAATCACGCACGAACTTCTCGGTCGCGTCGTCGGAGGCGTAGACCTCGGCGAGCGCGCGCAGCTCCGAGTTCGAGGCGAACAGCAGGTCAACGCGGGTGCCGACGCCGACCGGCTCGCCGGAGCCGTCCTTCGTGCCGGAGAACGCCTGCTTGCCCGGGTCGAGCGGCTTCCAGGTGTTGCCGAGCTCGAGCAGGTTGACGAAGAAGTCGTTCGTCAGCACGCCCTTGCGGTCGGTGAACACGCCGTAGTCGCTGTCGTCCCAGTTCGCACCGAGGACGCGGAGGCCGCCCACGAGCACCGTCATCTCGGGCGCACTGAGGGTGAGCAGGTTCGCCTTGTCGATGAGCTGGTGCTCCTGCGGGAGCGACGCGTTCTCGGAGTAGTAGTTCCGGAAGCCGTCTGCGACGGGCTCCAGGTACGCGAACGAGTCGACATCGGTCTGCTCCTGCGTGGCGTCGGTGCGGCCCGGGTGGAAGGGCACCTCGACCTCGACGCCGGCATCCTTCGCGGCCTGCTCGACCGCGGCGTTGCCCGCGAGCACGATGAGGTCGGCCAGCGACACCTTCTTGCCGTCGGTGCGGCTGTCGTTGAAGGACGCCTGCACCCGCTCGAGCGTCTCGAGCACCGTGGCGAGCTGGGCGGGGTTGTTGACCTCCCAGTCCTTCTGCGGAGCCAGACGGATGCGGGCGCCGTTCACGCCGCCGCGCTTGTCGCTGCCACGGAACGAGGAAGCGGCGGCCCACGTGGTGGCGACGAGCTGGGAGACGGTGAGGCCCGACTCGAGGATCGCGGTCTTCAGCGCCGCGGCGTCCGCCGCGTCGATGAGCTCGTGGTCGACGGCGGGGAGCGGGTCCTGCCAGATGAGTTCCTCGGTGGGGACCTCGGGGCCGAGGTACCGGGCGATGGGGCCCATGTCGCGGTGGGTCAGCTTGAACCAGGCGCGGGCGAACGCGTCGCCGAAGGCGACCGGGTCGTCCTTGAACCGACGGGAGATCTTGTCGTACTCCGGGTCCATGCGAAGCGCCAGGTCGCTCGTGAGCATGCGCGGCTCGCGGCGGCCCTCGGCGTGCGCGAGCGGCACCATGTCCGCGCCCATGCCGTTCTTCGGACGCCACTGGTGCGCACCGGCGGGGCTCTTGAACAGCTCCCACTCGTAGGCGTAGAGGATGTGGAAGAACTCGTTGTCCCAGCGGGTCGGGTGGTAGGTCCAGGTGACCTCGAGGCCCGACGTGATGGTGTCGTCACCGTTGCCGGTGCCGTGGTTGTTCTTCCAGCCGAGGCCCTGCATCTCCAGGTCGGCGGCCTCGGGGTTGCCCTCGAGGTTCGTGTCGGGGGCGGCACCGTGGGTCTTGCCGAAGGTGTGGCCACCGGCGATGAGCGCGACGGTCTCCTCGTCGTTCATGCCCATGCGCGCGAAGGTCTCACGGATGTCGCGGGCCGAGGCGATCGGGTCCGGGTTGCCGTTGGGGCCCTCGGGGTTGACGTAGATGAGGCCCATCTGCACGGCCGCGAGCGGACGCTCCAGCTCGCGGTCGCCGCTGTAGCGCTCGTCGGCGAGCCAGGTGGTCTCCGGGCCCCAGTACACGTCGTCGTCCGGCTCCCACACGTCGGCGCGGCCGCCGCCGAAGCCGAAGGTCTCGAAGCCCATGGACTCGAGCGCGACATTGCCGGCGAGGATCATCAGGTCGGCCCACGACAGGTTCTGGCCGTACTTCTTCTTGACCGGCCAGAGCAGGCGCCGGGCCTTGTCGAGGTTGACGTTGTCGGGCCAGCTGTTCAGCGGCGCGAAGCGCTGCATCCCGGCGCCGC
>JAEZSU010000312.1 GCA_023421635.1 Actinomycetes bacterium
GCGCGGTGCGGGGCGCGGCGCGGGGCGCGGCGGCGCGGGGGCGGGGGTCAGGCGGATTCGCGGACGATGAGCTCGGTCGGCAGGATCGTCGCGTGCGGCGGGTCCTCGCCGGCCAGCAGGTCGAGGAGCACCCGCGCCATCGTCTGGCCCAGCGTGAACGAGGGCTGGCGCATCGTCGTGAGCGTGGGGCTCATACTCGTCGCGAGCTGCGAGTCGTCGAATCCGACGACGGCGACCTCCTCGGGCACGCGCACCTTCGCCGCCTGCAGCACGCTCATCGCCCCGCGCGCCATCAGGTCGCTCGCGACGAACACCGCGTCGGGACGGCCGTGCCCCTCCAGGATGCGGCGCATCGCTGCCGCACCGCCCTCCGCCGTGAAGTCACCGTCCTCGACCGCGACCGCGGGAAGGCCCGCCGCCCGCATCGCCGCCCGATACCCGGCGACCCGGTCCACACCGGCGGACATGCTGGCGGGACCTGTGATCGTCGCGATGCGGCGGCGGCCCTGTCCGATGAGGTACTCCACCGCATCCCTGGCACCCGCCACGTTGTCGACGTCCACGTAGTAGTCGTGCGGCCGGGTGACCTCCGGACGTCCCGCGTAGACGACCGGCACGGCCGAGGCGATCGCCGACACGAAGGTGTCGCTGGTGTGGTGCGACACCACGATCGCACCGTCGATCGACCCGCTGCGCGCGTAGCCGACCATCTTGTCGCCGGGGTCGTTGCTGGCGATGAAGAGCGTCAGCACGTACGGCGACGAGGCGATCGTCGCGTTGATGCCGGACACGATCGCCGCGAAGAACGGGTCGCCGAAGAACCGGTGGGCGTCCTCCGGGATGATGACGCCCACCGCCAGGGTGCGATTGCTCGCCAGCGACCGCGCCGCCCGGTTCGGCACGTAGTTCAGCGTCGCGATCGCGGCACGCACCGCATCCAGCGCTTCGGGGCTGACCGCCGTCGAACCGTTCACGACGCGTGACACCGTCGAACGGGAGACCCCGGCGAGCCGGGCCACCTCCTCGATCGTGGCCGTCGTCCGTGTCTGCTCCGACATTGCCCGGTCCTTCCGCGTTACTCCGCGAGGGCCCGCGCGGCGATGATGCGACTGTACCGGTGGGCGCTCTCCTTCGCAGTGCGCTCCTGCGTGTCGTAGTCGACGCGCACGATGCCGAACCGCTTCTCGTAGCCCCAGGCCCACTCGAAGTTGTCCAGCAGCGACCAGTAGAAGTAGCCGCCGACGTCGACGCCCGACTCGATCGTGTCGAGGATCGCGGCGAGGTGTCCGGCGAGGAAGTCCGCGCGCTCCACGTCGCGCACGACGGTCACGCCGTCCTCGACCACGGCCTCGTCGTCGTAGGCCGCACCGTTCTCGGTGACGAACAGCCGCGTGCCGGCGGCGTCCGAGTACTCGGACGCCACGCGGGTGAGCAGGCGCGTGAGGGTGGCGGGGTCGACCTCCCAGTGCATCGCGGTGCGGGGCAGGCCCCGGTCGTGCCAGTGGATGTCGTAGCCGACCGGCCACGGCGACCCGGCGTGACGGTCGGTGGGGGCGTCACCGGCCTCCGGCGGGTCCACCGGCGCCGTGCCGCCCACGAACTCGCCGTGGTAGTAGTTCACGCCCAGCGCGTCGATCGGCGCGGACATGACCTGGAGGTCGCCTGGGCGGACGACCGCGTCGAGGGTGGCGGCCGCATCCGGGGTGTGACGCCGCATGTCCTCGACGATGTCCTCGGGGTAGGAACCACGGAACACCGGGTCGAGGAACCAGCGGTTGAACTGCCCGTCGATACGGCGGGCCGCGTCGACGTCCGCCGGGTTCTGCGGGTCCACCGGGTCGGCGACCGTGAGGTTGAGGGTGATGCCGAGGTTCAGCGAGGCGTCGCGCTCGCGCAGCGCCCGGATCGTCTGCCCGTGGCCGAGCAGCAGGTGGTGCGCGGCGGCGACGCCCTCGCCCGCGGAGTAGTGCCCGGGCGCGTGGATGCCGGCGGTGTAGCTGAGGAACGACGAGCACCACGGCTCGTTCAGCGTCGTCCACACCGACACCCGGTCGCCCAGCGCATCGTGCATGTCCAGCGCGTACTCGGTGAACCGGTCTGCGGTGTCGCGGTTCGTCCAGCCGCCCTGCTCCTGCAGCGCCTGCGGCAGGTCCCAGTGGTAGAGCGTCAGCCAGGGCAGGATGTCGGCGTCGAGCAGCTCGTCCACGAGACGCTTGTAGAAGTCGATGCCGGCCGGGTTCACCGGGCCGCCGTCGGGCCGCACCCGCGACCACGAGGTGGAGAAGCGGTAGGTCTGGAGGCCGAGGCGCTTCATCAGCGCGACGTCCTCGCGGTAGCGGTGGTAGTGGTCGGTGGCGACGTCGCCGTTGTCGCCGTTGATCACGGCGCCCGGGACACGGCAGAACGCGTCCCAGATGGAGTCGCGGCGGCCGTCCTCGTGCGCCGCGCCCTCGATCTGGAAGGCGGCGGTCGCGGCGCCGAAGAGGAAGTCGTCCGGGAACGTGCGGGGTGTCGTGCTCATCGCGGGGGTGTCCTTACTGGTGTGCGTCGCGCCGGATGCGGCGGGTCAGGTGAGTGCGTCGACGCCCTGGACCCAGCGGTCCCAGGCGTCGCCTGCGGTGGTGGCGCCTGCGAGCGCGCCGGTCAGCGCGGCGCGCATGAGCGCTTCGAGCTCCGGGGAGG
>JAEZSU010000364.1 GCA_023421635.1 Actinomycetes bacterium
GCGCTCGGCAACCTCGTCTCCAACGCGGTGAAGTTCACCCCGCCCGGCGGCACGGTGCGCATCCGCAGCGACGTCCATGACGGGCGGATCGCGCTCACGGTGAGCGACACCGGGCCGGGGATGACGCCGGAGACCCTCGCGCAGGCGTTCGACCGGTTCTACCGCGGCCACGACGCCGTGCAGGCCAACACGCCAGGCACCGGCCTCGGCCTCGCGATCGCCGCACAGCTGGCCGAGCGCAACGGCGGTGCGATCAGGCTCGCGTGTCCCCCCGGCGGCGGGCTGGAGGCCACCGTGGCGTTCGCGGATGCGGCGCCCGCCCCGAAGGTGCTCGTCGACCCCCGCTGAGCGGGGCCGCGCTCAGAGGATGGCGTTGAGGTAGCTGATGATCGAGGCGTACACGAGCGCCGCGACGCCCAGCGTCAGCAGCACGACGCCCAGGTAGAGGGCCCATTTCGCCCGCCCACGGTTCGGGTCGCGGATCTCGTCGCGCGTCATGCGGGCATGCTAGCGGGATGCCGCGCCCGCCGCAGCAGTCACGCGGACTTACCTCGCACCGCCGCGCGATGTCAAGCCTCACGCCGAGCATCCGCGACCCGCACATACTGGATCCAGCAACACCACACGCCGGATTGTTCGGGTCATGAAGGCGAGTGAAGACGTGGGCGAGGCGTAAGCCCCTACGTGAGATCCCCTTACCGGCCCCCCCAACCGGAAGGGGATCTCTGCTGTGCAGGCATCGGCCGCACGCGCTACAGTCGTCCTCGGTAGATCCGCCGAACCCTGGGCCTCGATTCGTCGGGGCCGGCGGCGCCCGCGGCCTCCGGCAACCACCCAGTGCCGGGGGCCGCTTCGTCGTTGCGGGGGCTCAGCGGACGACGGCGGTGGTGGCCTCGAGGTGGGCGAGCACTTCCTCGCTGACAGAGCCGAGCAGGAACCGGGCGATGCCGCTCCTGCCGTGGGAGCCGACCACCACGAGCGAAGCGTCCGCTGCGTGCCGGCCGATGACACCCGCGGGGTCCCCCTCGTCGACGTGGGCGGTCACCTCGTGCCGGGGGTGCCGGGCCGCGACCGCGTCCACGACGCTGTCGACGTTCGCCCGGGTGATCCCCTCGAGGTCCGACAGGTACACATCCGGGTACACGCCGAAATCGCCCGGGACGGCGACCGGCATCCATGCGGAGACGATCCGCAGCGGCTCACCGGTGCGCTCGGCCTCCGCGGCGGCGAAGGAGATGGCGGCGTTGGAGGTCTGGGAACCGTCGACGCCGACGACCACGCCACGGCGCGGCGCCCCGTCGGGCTCGGGCACGACGACGACCGGGCAGTGCGCCCCGGCGGCCAGGCGCGCACCGTGCTGACCGCGGTGCCCGCGGCCGCGCGGTTCGCTGCCGATGACGAGCAGGGCCGCATCCTCGGAGGCGTCGACGAGCTGGGCGACCGGGTCGCCGTGCGTGACCCGCACCTCGACGTCCAGCCCGCTCGCGGCGAGTTCCTCCGCGAGCGCACCGACGCGCTCGGCGGTGGCGGCCATCACGCGTTCGACGACGTCTTCCTCGCCGACCGCGCCCACTGCGCCGCCCACGACCGAGTACAGCGCGATGCGCTGTCCCAGATCCCGGGCGCGACGTGCCGCCCACTCGACCGCGCGGCGCGAAGCCGCCGCATCCGATACTCCGACGATGATGGTGTCCGCCATGGCGTGTGCCCTCCCGGTGATCACGGCCAGGCTAGCGGGTGCATGGGCGCCGCGGGGCGGCCTGCACGGAGCGGAGGCTTCACCACCGGTACAGTCGGTCGGGTGAGCTTCTCGCAGTCGCTGCGCCGCCGACGCAGGTTCCGGACCCGCCTGCTGATCGCACTGATCGCGGTGAGCGTGGTCGCGGTCGTCGCGATCATCGGGAGCGTCGGCACCTGGGTGAGCACTGCGTTGCAGGCCCTCCGCGCCACACCCCCCGGCGTCGGGACCGTGATCGTCGCGCCCGCCGAGTCGAAGGCCGCGAAGGCCGCGGCGGCCGGCACCCTCAGCGGCCGCCAGCTCGCGGCGGCGGAGTACCTCGCCGCGCAGCCGACGGCGTACTGGCTGACCCCCGAGATCGACCCGATCGGCGAGGTCGGCGCGCGCATCGCGAACCTCGCGACCGAGGCGCGGGAGCAGGATGCCGCGCTCGCCGTCGTCGTGTACGGCCTGCCCGAGCGCGACTGCAGCTCGGCGCACTCCGCTGGCGGTCTGGACGACGCCGACTACGACGCCTGGACCGGCCGGATCGGTTCGGCGCTGGCGGACGTCAGGGACGTGCAGAAGATCGTCGTCCTCGAGCCCGACAGCCTCGCCCAGGCGCCCGACTGCGGCAACCTCGAGGACCGGGTGGTGCAGCTGCGTCAGGCCGTCGACCGGCTCGCCGGCGCGGACACCTGGATCTACCTGGACGGCGGGCACTCGAACTGGCGGTCCGCCGCCGATCAGGCGGCGCTCATCGGCCAGGTCGGGCTCTCGGACCGCGTGCGGGGGTTCGCGCTGAACGTCTCCAACTACAACGACACCGCCGGCGAGTTCGCGTACGCCCACGAGGTCGCGCGGCTCCTCGGCGGCGGCCACGCGATCGTCGACACGTCGCGCAACGGCGCGGGCCCCGACGGCGCGGTGTGGTGCAATCCTTCCGGGCGGCTCGTCGGCGACCCCGGCGGCGTCTACGGCGACGACGTGGTCGACACGAACCTGTGGATCAAGCCCCCGGGGGAGAGCGACGGCGAGTGCAACGGCGGCCCGGTCGCCGGGGCGTGGTGGCCGGCGGCCGCCGTGGACCTGACACGCGAGGTCGTGCGGTGATCCCGCCGATACGTCGAGGGCTCCGCGCCCGGATGTGGAACAATGGCGGCGGGCGGGGCACCCACGGGCGCGGCGCCGCTGCCGAACTCTCAGAACCCGAGGCCTTGAACCCATGAGCGACGCTCTCGAAGGACAGAAGACCGCCGTCATCGTCGAAGACGACCCGGACGTACGCCACCTGCTGGTGGAAGTGCTCGAAGCGGCGGGATTCTCGACCGTGTCGGTCGGGAACGGCATCGACGGGGTCCGCGCCGTGCTGGCGTACCAGCCGCTGATCACCACGCTCGACGTGAACATGCCCGGCATCGACGGGTTCGAGGCGGCCCGCCGCATCCGCGAGCAGAGCAACACCTTCATCGTCATGCTGACCGGCCTCGCCGATGAGGCCGACGTCGTGCTGGGGCTCGGCGCCGGCGCCGACGAGTACATCGTGAAGCCGTTCCGCCCGCGCGAGTTCCGCGCCCGCGTGGAGGCGCTGCTGCGCCGTCCGCGCCCGGAGGTCGCAGGCGCGCAGCCCCGGCAGGAGTCCTCCGGGCCGTCCTTCCCGGGTGTCCGGCCGCCCCAGACGCAGCCGACCGCGCCGGTCGCCGCCGACTACCCGGCCGAGGCCGCGATGCCGAACCAGGTGCAGCCGATCGTGGTGCAGCCGGCGTACGCGCCTGCCGGACCCGTTGCCGCCGGATCCGAGATCGCGGTGGCGCCCGGCCGCGCGGTCGTCCCCGGCGGCGGGTACTGGATCACCCACCGCGACCTGCAGCTGAACCCCGAGACCCGCATCGTGCTCGTCGCGGGCCAGGAGGTCGAGCTCACCCGCACCGAGTTCGACCTGCTCGCCACGCTCATGGAGTCCAAGCGCCGGGTGCGCAGTAAGGCCGACCTGACGCTGGTGCTGCGCGGCGAGTCCTACGTGACCTCGTACTACGTCGGCGAGGCCGACAAGCGCGCCGTCGAGGCCCACATGACGAACCTGCGCCGGAAGCTCGCCGACAATCCGAGCAACCCGCGCTACATCGAGACGGTCCGCGGCGTCGGCTACCGGCTGACGACGGAGCTGCTCGCCCCCTGACCCACCCGCGGGCGGATCGCCATGGCGATGAGCGGCAGCACCAGCACCGACAGCATCCCGCCCGCGACGAGGACGGATGCGGCCGCGGGCGCCAGCACGTCCGCCTCCACCCCGATCGCGGTGACCGCGACGATGATGGGGAGCCCCGTCGCGCCCATGAGCCCGACCGACGCCTTCCCACGCCACGACGACCCGGCGGGCGCCGCGAGCGACGCGGGGAGCCCCCGCGCCACGAGCAGCGCGACGAGCACGACGGGGACGAACAGCAGCAGCACCGGCTGTGCCATCAGCGACGACAGATCGAACGTGATGCCGGTGTAGACGAAGAAGAGCGGGATGAGGAAGCCGAAGGCGAGCGCCTCGACCTTGCTCTCCACCGCCTCCCGTGTCGGGGTCGGCGCGTCCCGCAGCAGCAGCCGCCACACCACGCCCGCAGTGAAGGCACCCAGCAGCATGTCGAGGTCCAGCACGATGCTGAGGGTGAGCAGCGCCAGGAGCAGGAGCAGCAGCACGCGGATCGCGAACTGCCCGGAGGTGTGCAGGCTCGCGGTCACCGCGCGGTGCAGCGCGCCGCGCGGGATCGCGATCGACGCCCACACCGCGAGCGCGGCGACGACGAAGAAGCCGGCGAGGACGAGCGATGCGACGCCGGGGTCGCGGGTGCCGAGGAGCACCGAGATCGCGATGAGCGGCCCGAACTCCCCCACCGCCCCGACCGCGCTCACCGAGCGGCCGAACGGGGTGCGCAGCTCCCCCGCATCCCGCAGGATCGGGATCAGGGTGCCGAGCGCGGTCGAGCACAGGGCGACGCCGATGATGATCGCCCCCTCCCCGGGCGCGATGAGCCAGCCGATGGCCACGCCGATCGCGAGGCTCAGCACCCAACCGCCCGCGGCCCGTCGGCCCGTGCGGCCGCGGAGCGCGTCGACCTCGATCTCGGTGCCCGCCATGAAGAAGAGCATCGCCAGCCCGAGATCCGCCAGGAGCGCGACCAGGTCCGACGGCTGCGCCCACCCCAGGACCGACGGGCCCGCGACGATGCCGAGGAGCAGTTCGAACACCACCACCGGCACTGCGATCCACCGGCCGAGCCCGCGCGCCAGGAGCGGCGCGGCGACGGCGAGGAGCGGCGCGATCAGCAGCACGGATGTCAGGGCCATGCACACAGCATGCCGGTCGCGGCGGGCTCCGCGCACGCCGGCGTGCAGGCTCAGGCGGCGGGCCGCGACCTCCCCGCCGCCTGGAGGATGAGGTCGGCGATCTCGCGCGGGTGGGTGACGAGGGACAGGTGCCCGCTGTCGAGTTCGACGGTGATGGCCTGCATCCGCTCGGCGAGGAACCGTTCGAGGTCGGGCGCGGTGGTCCGGTCGTCGCGGGAGACGGCGTACCAGCAGGGCCTGTCGTGCCAGGCGGCGTTGGCGGTGCGCCCGCCGAACAGGGTGCCGGAGATCCGCCCCTGCACGGCGAAGAGCACCCGGGCCCGGTCGGCGTCGAGCCCGTTCGCGAAGTCCGCGAGGAAGGCGTCCTCGCTCAGCTGCGCGAAGCCGTCGGTCTCGTGGACGAGCCCGGCGTTCGCCGGGGGCGTCGGGAACCGTCCCGCCAGCGCGGCATAGTCCTCCCCCGCGTCCGGTGCGCGCGCGGCCACGTACACGAGCGCTGACACGTTCGGGTGGCCGCCGGTCTCGCTGATGACGGTGCCCGCCCAGGAGTGTCCGGCGAGCACCGTGGGCCCGTCCTGGAGATCGAGGATGCGGCGGGTCGCTGCCGCATCGTCCTCGAGCGAGGTGAGCGGGTTCTGGACGGCGGTGACGCGCATCCCCTCCGCCTGGAGGAGCGGGATCACCCCCGCCCAGGACGAGCCGTCCGCGTACGCGCCGTGGACGAGCACCGCGTTGTCGGCGCGGACGGGGGGTCGGGCATCGTGCGGTTCGGTCATGACCGCCTCCTCGGGCTCCGTTCTACCGCGTTCCGCCGGCGCGCACCAGTGTTCCCGTCGGTCCGTTTTGACAGCGGATGGCCGGAGTGTGTGCAATACATTGCATGCCGGTCCCTTCCGCATCCGCCCCGGGTGCAGCCCGTTCCCTCCTGCGCGACGACGTCTATGTGCGCCTGCGCGATGCGATCGTGGACGGCACGCTGGAGCCCGGTGAGACCCTGCGTGACGGGGAGCTCGCGACCTGGCTCGGGGTGAGCCGCACGCCCGTCCG
>JAEZSU010000368.1 GCA_023421635.1 Actinomycetes bacterium
TACCTGCCGCTCGACACCTGGCGGCTGATCGCCGCGGGCCTCGCCCCCGAGGGCGCGCCCACCGCCGCCGACCTCGAGGGCCTCGACTTCCCGTACGCGAGCGTCGTTGCCGTCCAGGCCGCCGGCGCCGTCGACATCGCCGCGATCGCCGCAGAGGCGGGCACCGAGAGCAAGACCCTCACCGAGGCGTTCAACGCGTCGCCCGGGTACGAGGCCGAGACCCTCACGCTCTCGATGATCCAGGTGTTCCTCTACGTCATCTGCGCGCTCGTGGTCGGTGCCTTCTTCACGGTGTGGACCATCCAGCGCAGCCACGACATCGCGGTGCTGCGCGCGGTCGGCGCCTCCAGCCGCTACCTGCTGCGCGACTCGCTCGCGCAGGCCGTCATCCTGCTGGTCGGCTTCACCGCCGTCGGCGTCGCGGCCGGGGTGGGGCTCGGGATGCTGATGCCCGACGCCATGCCGTTCGCGCTCGAGGCCGCGCCGATCGCCGTCGCATCCGCCGCCACCATCATCCTCGGGCTGATCGGGGCCGCGGTCGCGGTCATCCGCATCTCCCGCATCGACCCGCTCGACGCGCTTGGAGGCCGCCGATGACCACGCACACCGAGTCCACCCCCGCGCTCGAGATCACCGACGCCCGCCTCGAACTGGGCGACGGCGAGGCCAAGGTCCGCGCCCTCGACGACGTGTCCCTGCGGGTCGAGCAGGGCGAGTTCCTCGCCATCGTCGGCCCGTCCGGCTCCGGCAAGTCGTCGCTCCTCGCGATCGCCGGTGCGCTGGCCCGGCCCGACGCCGGTTCGGTGCGGGTGCACGGGACCGAGCTCACCACGCTCTCCCGTGGGGCCGCGGCGCGGTTCCGGCTGCGCAACATCGGCTTCGTGTTCCAGTCCGGCAACCTGCTGCCCGCGCTCTCGGCGGGCGACCAGCTCCGGCTCGCGGGACGCCTCGCGGGCAACCGGAAGGTCGACGTCGACGCGCTCCTCGCCTCGGTCGACATGGCGCACCGCGCCACGCACCGCCCGGGCGAACTCTCCGGCGGTGAGCGCCAGCGCGTCGGGATCGCCCGCGCGCTCGTGAACCGGCCGAGCCTGCTCCTGGTCGACGAGCCGACCGCCGCGCTGGATCGCCGGCGCAGCCGCGAGACCGTCGAACTCCTCGCCGCCCGCGCGCACGACGCCGGCGTGGCGGTCGTGATGGTCACCCACGACCACGACGTGCTCGAGCACTGCGACCGCGTGCTCGAGATGGTCGACGGCCGCCTCGGCGAACCGGAACCGGCGCGCGCCTGAGCCGCACCGCCCGAGGAACGCCCGCGGTCGTCCCGTCCACCGGACAGGACGACCGCGGGCGTCTTCCGTTGCCGGATGAGAGTTGGTCGCGGCATCCCGGTTCCCGGCATCCGCGTGCCACAATGGTTGCGGCGTGCCCGGGTCGTCGGCTTCTGACAGCTCCGCCGGGCCTGTAGGACAGCGTCCGCCGCTTCCCGAAGGAGCCGATTTGTCCCTCTCGACCGCGCCCGCCCGGACCGCTCACCGCCGCACCTACCTCATGTGCCGCCCGGAGTTCTTCACCGTGAGCTACTCCATCAATCCGTGGATGGAGCCGGCGAAGCCGACCGACACCGCACGAGCCCTGCAGCAGTGGCAGGCGCTCCACGACGCCTACGTGGCGCTCGGCCACGAGGTGCATCTGATCGATCCGGTGCCGGGGCTGCCCGACATGGTGTACACCGCGAACGGCGGGTTCACCATCGACGGGATCGCCTACGGCCCCCGGTTCCGGTTCACCGAGCGCGCCGGCGAGGAGGGCCCCTTCCTGGAGTGGTTCGCCCGGAACGGCTTCGACGTCGTCGAGCCCGTGGAGACGAACGAGGGCGAGGGCGACTTCCTGCTCGTCGGCGACACCATCCTCGCCGGCACCGGCTTCCGCTCCACGGGCGACTCGCACCGGGAGGTCGCCGACGTCTTCGGACGCGACGTGATCTCCCTCACGCTCACCGACCCGCGGTTCTACCACCTCGACACCGCGATCGCCGTGCTCGACCCGGTCGAAGGTCCCGGCGCCGCCGAGCGCGCCAACATCGCCTACCTGCCGAGCGCGTTCGACGAGGCGAGCCAGGCGGTGCTCGCCGACCGGTTCCCGGATGCCATCCACGTCTCGGACGCCGACGGCGCCGTGTTCGGACTGAACGCGGCGAGCGACGGCCTGCACGTGTTCATCTCCCCGCGGGCGACCGGGTTCGCCGCACAGCTGCGCGAACGCGGTTACGAGCCCCTACCGATCGACCTCTCCGAGCTCCTGCTCGGCGGCGGCGGCGTCAAGTGCTGCACGCTGGAACTGCGCACCGGAAGGCAGACGTCATGACCTCGCCGCGGCTGGACACCGCCACCATCGACATCATCTCCGCCGAGGAGGAGCACCTCGCGCAGAACTACCACCCGCTGCCGGTGGTCATCGCGCGCGGGGAGGGATCCTGGGTCACCGACATCGAGGGCAAGCGGTACCTCGACCTGCTTTCCGCATACTCCGCGCTGAACTTCGGGCACCTGCATCCCGCCATCGTCTCGGTCGCGCAGGAGCAGCTCGGGCGGCTCACCCTCACCAGCCGGGCCTACCACAACGACCGGCTGGGCCAGTTCGCCGACGCGCTCGCTGAACTGTGCGGCAAGGACCTCGTGCTGCCGATGAACACCGGCGCCGAGGCGGTGGAGACCGCCATCAAGACCGCGCGCGCCTGGGCGTACCGGGTGAAGGGCGTGCCGGCCGACCGGGCGACGATCATCGTCGCCGACGGCAACTTCCACGGCCGCACCACCACGATCGTCGGCTTCAGCGACGACCCGAGCGCGCGCGACGACTTCGGTCCGTACGCGCCGGGCTTCGTGCGAGTGCCCTACGGTGACGCGGACGCGGTCGAGGCCGCGATCGACGAGCACACCGCCGCGGTGCTGATCGAGCCGGTCCAGGGGGAGGCGGGCGTCATCGTGCCGCCCGAGGGGTACCTGCGTCGCGTGCGCGAGCTGACCGCATCCCGGAACGTGCTCCTCATCGCCGACGAGATCCAGTCCGGCCTCGGCCGCGTCGGGTACACGTTCGCCTGCGAACGGGAGGGCGTGGTGCCCGACGTGTACGTGCTCGGCAAGGCGCTCGGCGGCGGCATCCTCCCGGTGTCGGCGATCGCCGCCGACCGCGACGTGCTCGCCGTCATCCGTCCCGGCGAGCACGGGTCGACCTTCGGCGGCAACCCGCTCGCCGCCGCGGTGGGGCTGCGCGTGGTCGAGATGCTCTCCACCGGGGAGTTCCAGCGGCGGGCGCGCGCCCTCGGCGAGCACCTCGAGGCGATGCTGCAGTCGCTCGTCGGGAACGGCGTCACGGCCGTGCGGACGGCGGGCCTGTGGGCCGGCATCGACATCGACCCGGCCGTCGGCACCGCGCGCGAGGTCGCGGAGCGGCTGCTCGCCCGAGGCGTGCTGGTGAAGGACACGCACGGGCAGACGATCCGCATCGCCCCGCCGCTCGTCATCCGCGCGACCGAACTCGACTGGGCGGTCGAGCAGCTCAAGGTCGTCCTGCGCGGCTGACCGCGTGCGTGCAGCTCAGGACACGGTCACCAGGATCGTGTGCCAGCCGGTGGCACCGTCGGGCGCCGGCGGTGCGGTGGCCTCGGTCTGCGTCTCGCCGTCGGCGTTCGTGGCGCGGCAGCGGATCGTGTGACGGCCGGATGCGGCGGCCCACGGCAGCATCCACTGCACCCAGGTGTCGTCGGAGATCGCCGAAGCCAGGGTCGCGGGCTCCCAGGGGCCGTCGTCGACCTGCACCTCGACGCCCGCGACGCCGACCTGCTGCTGCCATGCCACCCCCGCGATGACGGTGTCGCCCGCGTCGATGGTGACCCCCGAACGGGGCACGTCGATGCGGGACTCGAGCTTGATGGGGCCGCGTTCCGACCAGCCTCGGGTGCTCCAGTACGCGACCGCATCCGAGAACCGGGTGACCTCCAGGTCCACCACCCACTTGGTGGCGGACACGTACCCGTAGAGGCCTGGCACCACCATGCGCACCGGGAAGCCGTGCTCGAACGGCAGCGGCTCGCCGTTCATGCCGACCGCGAGGATGGCTTCGCGCTCGTCCGTCAGCGCTTCGAGCGGGGTGCCCGCGGTGAAGCCGTCCTGCGAGGTGGAGAGCACCATGTCGGCGCCCGCCTCCGGTCCGGCCTGTGCGAGGAGCTCGCGGATCGGGTAGCCGAGCCACCGCGCGGTGCCGATGAGGTCGCCGCCGACCGTGTTCGACACGCACGCGAGCGTCGTTATGCTCTCGGTCAGCGGCAGCGCGAGCAGCTCGTCCCAGGTGAGGGTGACCTCGCGGGCGACCAGCCCGTGGATGCGCAGCCGCCAGCCCGCGGGGTCGATCTGCGGCACGTTCAGCGCGGTGTCGATCCGGTAGAACTCCGCGTTCGGGGTGAGGAGCGGGGTGATGCCGGGCACATCGAGCTCGGCGCCCGGCGGGACGGACTCGGTGTTGCCCGGGGCCGGCAGCCGCTGTGCATCGCGGACTGCCGCGACCGCGCGGCTGCCCGCACGCAGCGCGGTGCCGCCGATCGCGGCGAGCACCCCGATCCCGGCGGTGGCGGCGGTCCATACGAGGAACCGCCGGCGGTCGGGGGCGCGGGACTCGTCCGCATCGTCTTCGGCGTCGGCGGGAGCGGCGGCGTCAGCGGGAGCAGGGGCACGCCGGATGA
>JAEZSU010000182.1 GCA_023421635.1 Actinomycetes bacterium
GGCAGTCGTTCCAGCTCGTGCACGTGTACGACGACACCATCACGCACGCGGTCGTCCCGGTCGTCTCGGCGGAGGTCGCCACGGGCTTCGACGCCGCCTGGGTGGAGCGGATGGCGCGCCTCACCCCCGAGGAGCGCCTCGAGGCCTTCTCGCGCAAACCCGCCCGCTGACCGCCGTCGCGTCCAGTGCACGAGGCGGTGTTCTCCGCAACGGCCAGCGGCGACCGCTCGTCACGAGGCTAGGCTCGGGGCATCCCCCGGCAGACGACCCACAAGGACGACGCATGGACATGGACGCGACGACGCGTACCCGCACGGAGACCGACTCACTGGGATCGATGGAGATCCCGGCCGACGCGTACTGGGGCATCCACACCGCCCGCGCGCTGGAGAACTTCCCGATCGCCAAGCGGCCCATCTCGGTGTACCCCGAGATGGTGACGGCGCTGGCGATGGTGAAACAGGCCGCGGCGCGCGCGAACCGCGACATCGGCGTGCTCGCGCCCGAGAAGGCCGACCTCATCGACAAGGCCTCCCAGCTCGTGATCGACGGGAGCTTCCACGACCAGTTCGTCGTCGGGGTCATCCAGGGCGGTGCCGGCACCTCGACGAACATGAACGCGAACGAGGTGATCACGAACGTCGCCCTGGAACTGGCGGGCCGCCCGAAGGGGGACTACGCGTTCCTCTCGCCGATCGACGACACGAACCGCGGGCAGTCCACCAACGACGTCTACCCCACCGCCATCAAGGTCGGCCTCTCGCTGAGCCTGCAGAGCCTGCTCACCGAGCTGAGCGCGCTGCGCGAGGCGTTCATGGCCAAAGCGGTCGAGTTCCACGACGTGCTGAAGGTCGGCCGGACGCAGCTGCAGGATGCCGTGCCCATGACCCTCGGGCAGGAGTTCCACGGATTCGCGACCACCCTCGGCGAGGACGAGCACCGCCTCCGCGAGAACGCCTGGCTGCTGCACGAGGTGAACCTCGGCGCCACCGCGATCGGCACCGGCATCACCTCGCACCCCGACTACGCGGCCACCGTGGTCACGCATCTGCGTGCCATCTCCGGACTCGACCTGGAGACGGCGGCGGATCTCGTCGAGTCGACGAGCGACACCGGCGCCTTCATGTCGTTCTCCTCCTCGCTCAAGCGCAACGCCATCAAGCTGTCGAAGATCTGCAACGACCTGCGGCTGCTCTCGTCCGGGCCCCAGGCGGGGCTCGGCGAGATCAACCTCCCGCCGCGGCAGGCGGGCTCCAGCATCATGCCCGGCAAGGTCAACCCGGTCATCCCGGAGGTGGTGAACCAGGTCGCCTTCGCCGTGGCAGGGGCAGACATGACCGTCACGATGGCGGTGGAAGGCGGGCAGCTGCAGCTGAACGCGTTCGAACCGGTCATCGCGCATTCGATCTTCCAGTCGATCACCTGGATGCGGCAGGCGATGTGGACGCTCCGGGTCAACTGCGTCGAGGGCATCACCGCGAACCGCGACCGGCTGGGCGCCATGGTCGGCTCCTCGGTCGGCGTGATCACCGCGCTGACGCCGTTCATCGGGTACGCGGCCGCCGCCGCGCTGGCCAAGACGGCGCTGCTGACCGGCCGGAACGTCGCCGACCTCGTCGTGGAGGCCGGGCTCATGGGCCGGGACGAGGTCGTCAAGCAGCTCTCGCCGGCGCGGCTGTCGGGACTCGAGACCGTCACGGCGGCGATCCCGATCGTCGTCGACCCGGACGCGGCGCCTGTGGACTCGCGGTCCTGAGCCGGCGCGGCGCTCTACACTGGCGGCCATGAGTCGGTCCGGGCGCCCACAGCATCCCGTCTCCTACCCATCCCCGCTGGCGCAGCCGACGCTCCTCGTGCCGCCGCCTGCGCCCGCCCCGCACCCCGCGCGGCAGCAGGCGGAGCTGCCCCGCGTGCGGCGGACCGGCGCGCTCGCGATCTGGATCTTCGCGCTGCTCGCCGTGCTGCTCGTGGTGCTCGCCGCGTACTTCCTCGGCGCGCTCGGCGCCGGCGCGTCGATAGCCGGCACGGTCCTGGCGCTGATCCCGTTCGTGGGCGTCTTCCTGGCGCTGCGGGCCGTGGACCGCTGGGAGCCGGAGCCCCGACCACTGATCGTGCTCGCGCTCGTGTGGGGGGCGGTCGCGGCCGTGGTCATCGCGCTGGCGGTCGATCTCGGGCTCACCCTCGCCTTCGGTGCGGGCAGCGTCGGCGGCGTCCTCGGGGCGGTCGTACAGGCGCCGATCGTGGAGGAGCTCGCCAAGGGGATCGGCGTGCTGCTCGTCCTGGCCGCAGGACGGCGCGCGTTCGACGGGCCGGTCGACGGCGTCGTCTACGGCGGCCTGATCGGCGCCGGGTTCGCGTTCACCGAGAACATCCAGTACTTCGCGATCGCCGTCATCGAGGGCGGCGCCGGGCAGGCGGGGGTCGTGTTCTTCCTCCGTGCGATCCTTTCGCCCTTCGCGCACGTGATGTTCACCGCGCTCACCGGCTTCGCCGTGGGGCTGGCGGTGCGCCGCGGGCGTCGCGGCGGGGCGGTCGCGTCAGCCTGGTGCACCGGGCTCGTCGGCGCGATCCTGCTCCATGCGCTGTGGAACGGCTCCGCGGCCTTCGGTGATTTCTTCGGCCTGTACCTGACCCTGCAGGTGCCGCTGTTCGTGCTGTTCATCCTCGGGATGCTGGCGCTCCGCCGCGAGGAGGCGCGGCTCACCCGGCAGCGACTCGGCGAGTACGCCGCGGCCGGGTGGTTCACCGCAGACGAGGTGCAGCTGCTCGCGACCGCGCCCGGCAGGCGGGCCGGGCTCGCCTGGGCGGCGCGGCTGCCAGGCGACCGGCGGCCCCAGATGCGGGACTTCATCCGCGAGGCCACTTCGCTCGCCGCCGCCAGGCAGCGGCTCATCTCGGGCCGTGACCCGAAAGCGGCCGTGGAGGAGCGGTCCCTGCTGGTGCGCACCGCAGCGGCGCGGGAACGGCTCTACGCCGGGTGAGTCGCGAGGGCCGTCGCACGTGATCAAGGACGGCATCCGTGGACACGTCCGCGAAACACGACGCCGATACGGTCTGAACTGATCGGTTCAGACTCATCGGAGGACCCATGTCAACGCGCGATCTCGCCGCCCTGCCGAAGGGGCACCTGCACATCCACCTCGAGGCCGCCATGCGCCCGGCGACGCTGACCGAACTCGCCGCGGCCATGGGCGTCGACCTGCCCGAGACGACCGGGTTCACCGATTTCACGGCCTTCGCGGACATGTACCGGGGGCTGCTCGCGGTGCTGCGCGCGCCCGCCAACCTCGAGCGACTCATCGACGAGGCCGTCGCCGACGCGGCCGCCGACGGTGTCGTCTACATCGAGTTCGGCGTGAGTCCCGACTTCCACGCCGACACGTACGGCAGCGCGGAAGCCGCGCTGGACGCGCACCTCGCCGCGGCCGCTGCGGCGGGCCGTGCGCACGGCGTCGAGGTGGGCCTCATGGTGACGATCGACCGCACCCTGGGCATCGAACCCGCGATCGCCCTGGCCGAACTCGCAGCATCCCGCGCCGGTCGCGGCGTCGTCTCGCTCGGCCTCGCGAACGAGGAGCGGGGGAACCCCGCGGCGGACTTCGCCGAGGCCTTCGCGATCGCGCGTGCCGCCGGCCTCCAGGTGGCCCCGCATGCCGGCGAGCTCGTGGGGCCGGAGTCGGTATGGCAGGCCGTCGAGGTGCTCCACGCCGACCGCGTGCTCCACGGCGTGCGGGCGGTCGAGGACCCCGCCCTCGTCGCGACGCTCGCCGAGCGCGGCATCTGCCTCGACGTCTGCCCCACCTCGAACGTGCTGCTGGAGGTCGTCGACGACCTCGCCGTGCATCCGTTGCCGCAGCTCCTCGACGCCGGCGTGCGGTGCTCGATCAACGCCGACGACCCCATCCTGTTCGGCCCGGGCGTGCTCGACGAGTACCTCGCCGCCAGGACCAGGATCGGCCTCACCGACGAGCAGCTCGCCGCGTGCGCGTGGAGCTCGATCGAGACGACCCTCGCCTCGGCCGAGACCAAGGCCCGCGCGAAGGCCGGGATCGATGCGTGGCTCGGGCTGGAGGTGGCCGCATGAGCAGGCCCCTCACCTTCGGCGTCTTCGAGGTCTACTCCCCGGAGGTCGGCGGCACCTACAGCTGGTCGCACCCCGCCAACGACAAGATCGACTTCCTGGACCCGGACCGCTGGGTGCGGGTCGCGCAGGTGATGGACCGCACGGGCTACGATTTCCTCTTCTTCGCCGACAGCTACGGGTACCCCATGGTCGACGGGGACATCGCGGAGATGTCGGTGCGCCGCGCCATCAACTTCCCGAACCTCGACCCCGCCACGATCATCCCGGTGCTCGCCTACGCGACCGAGCGACTCGGCTTCGTCGTCACCGCCAGCACGGGCATCGATCACCCCGTCCAGCTCGCCCGCAAGTACGCATCGCTCGACCACGTCACCGGCGGTCGCATCGGCTGGAACATCGTCACCGGATCCTCGCAGAACGCCGTCGCCGCGCTGTTCGGGCAGACCGAGATGACCGCGCACGACGACCGCTATGCGATCGCCGCGGAGTACGTGGAGCTCGCGCGCAAGTTCTGGGAGCTCGGCTGGGACGACGACGCGCTGCTCGCCGATTGCGAGACCGAGGAGTACATCCACCCCGACCGGCTGCGGGCCATCTCGCACGAGGGGGAGCACTACCGCTCCAACGGCCACTTCACAGTTCCCCCGTCCCCGCAGCGCACGCCGGTGCTGTTCCAGGCCGGCACCTCGGCGAAGGGCAAGGCGCTCGCCGCCGCCACCGCCGAGGGGGTGTTCATCCAGGCGACCACGCCGGAGTTCACCGCACGCAACGCCGCCGACATCCGACGGATGGCGGCGGAGGCCGGGCGCGACCCGGAGTCGGTGAAGATCATCGCCGGTGTCACCGCGATCGTCGCCGACACCGACGAGGAGGCGCAGGCGCTCTACGAGGAGTTCCTCGGCATGCAGTCGGACGAGATGGTCGCGTCGCTCTACGCGGGCAACACCGGCATCAACCTGCTCGACCTCGACCCCGACGGCACGATCGAGCAGGCGTACGAGCGCGGTGGCGCGGTCGGCTTCCTCGGCACGAGCAACATCGAGCGGTTCCGCGAGGGCGCGGGGCGCCCTGCGCCCACCGTGCGGCAGATCCTCGACGAGCTGCGCGGTCGCGGCACCCGCGGCTTCCTGCTCGTCGGCTCGCCGGAGACCGTCGCCGACGGCATCGCCGACCTCGCCGAGCGCGCCGGGCTCGACGGCTTCATGCTGGAACCGGTGTTCGGGCTCCGCGACGTGCAGGCGTTCGGCGAGCAGGTGCTCCCGATCCTGCGCGAACGGGGGCTCGCCGCCGAGCCGGTCGGCTCGACGCTCCGTGAGCACATCACGGGGATCGACGGGAACACCCGGATGGCGATCGCCTGACGCTCCGCCGGCCCGGATCCCCGGGTCGGCGGTTCGGGCTCAGGACGCCGTGGCGAACAACGACGCCACGGCGTGGTCGTGCGCGCGGTCGAGCGCGTCGGGCGCGATGCCGGTCAACAGCTCGATCTGCAGCCCGCGCCAGAGTGCCAGCAGCTGCAGCGTCGCGCGCTCGGCGCCCCCCGGACTCCAGCCGTGCGCGACGAAGGCGCCGCGGATCCCGTCCGGCCAGTGCGTCGAAAGCACACCGAGCTGCGCGACGTGCTCCTCGGGGGCGCGGATCGAGGTCGTGACGAGGTCGAAGAAGAGCTTCAGATAGTCGCGGTGGGCGTCGTCGCGGAGCACCCGCCAGCCGGTGGCGAGCACCTCGGGCATGGGGACCGGACGCGACAGCGACGGGATGAGATCGGCGAGGCCGGGGAAGCGCTCGTAGGCGGCGAGCGACGCGCGGGTGAACAGCTCGTCCTTGGAGCCGAAGTAGTACAGCAGCATCCGGTTGTTCGACCCGACGGCCTTCGCGAGCTGCGACAGCGACAGGGCCACGACCCCCCGCTCCAGGATCACACCGACCGCGGCGTCCAGCAGACGGCGGGCTTCGGGGGAGTCGGCGGCGGGCACCCCGACAGCCTATGGGAGCACCCGGACGAGACTCAGCGCCCGGTGCCGCGGCGATGCCTGCGTGTCTCCCGGGCGCTGAGTTGGCCTGAGATCAGGATGCGGCGGCCCTGCGGCCCTGTCAAGAGGCGGGCACGGGCGCCGCCGCGAGGTGCTTGGATGGTCATATGACTGACAACCGCAGCAAGCCCGAGTTCGACGCGCCCGCAGGTCCCGCTCCCGCGGACCTGGTCATCCGCGACATCATCGTCGGCGACGGCCCCGAGGCCAAGCCGGGCGACACCGTCACGGTCCACTACGCAGGCGTGGAGTACGAGTCGGGCGAGGAGTTCGATTCCTCGTGGGGTCGCGGCGAGAGCATCCAGTTCCCGCTGCGCGGCCTCATCCAGGGCTGGCAGGACGGCATCCCCGGCATGAAGGTCGGCGGCCGTCGCGAGCTCATCATCCCGCCGCACCTGGCCTACGGTCCGGCCGGCGGCCACTTCCTCGGCGGGAAGACCCTCATCTTCATCATCGACCTGCTCGCCGTCGGCTGAGCGGAACGATCCTTCGGAACCCCGGGCCCGGTCCCGGGGTTCCGTCGTTCCGGGAAAGAATTTTCCATTCGCGGGAATGAATCCCATCGGAGCCCGGTTCCATCCCCCGACAGCCGCGATCGGCGCGGCACGATTTGGAGTGGACATGACCGACACCGCAACCATCGAGATCCCCGGCTACAAGGCAGGCACCTGGGTCCTGGACCCCTCGCACAGCGAGGTGCGCTTCACCGTGCGCCACATGATGATCTCGAAGGTGCGCGGCGTGTTCGCCGTGAAGAGCGCCACCATCGTCGCCCCCGAGAACCCGCTCGAGGCCTCCGTCACCGCGACCGTCGACGCCTCCTCGCTGAACACCGGCGACGAGGGCCGTGACGGCCACCTCCGCTCGGCCGACTTCTTCGACGTGGAGACCTACCCGAGCATCGACTTCGCCTCGACCGGGGTCCGCATCGAGGGCGGCGACTTCCTCGTCGACGGCGACCTGACCATCCACGGCGTCACCAAGCCCGTGACCTTCGAGGTCGAGTTCGGCGGGTTCGGCACCGACCCGTGGGGCAACTACAAGGCCGGCGCGACCGCGAAGACCGTCATCAACCGCGAGGACTTCGGTCTCACCTGGAACGCCGCGCTGGAGACCGGCGGCGTGCTCGTCGGCAAGGACGTCACGATCGAGCTCGACCTGCAGGGCTCGATCCAGGCCTGACCCGCGTCGCGTGCGGGTCGACGGGGGCGGATGCGTCGGCATCCGCCCCCGTCCCGTCTCTGCCCGCCCGGCGACCCAGCCGCCACTGTGCGAGGAGGATGCCGGCGAAGACGACGAGGGCGCCGACGGGTTCGTTCCAGGTGATGTGCTCGCCGAGGACGATGATGCCGAGCACCACCCCGACGATGGGTGTGATGTAGGTGACGGTCGATGCGCGGGTGGGGCCCCAGGCGCGCACCGCATTCTGGTTCCAGATGTACGCCACGCCCGTGCCGAGGCACCCGAGCGCGAGCATCGACAGCACCACCGGCGCGTCCAGGCGCACCGGCCCGAGCGCGACGAACGGGGTCAGCGCGAGCATGATCACGCCGGCGATGCCGATGTTCAGGAATGAGAACATGAGCGGCGTCGTGCCGGAGTCGGCGAGGAAGCGACGCATGTAGGCGAGGCTGAAGCCGTAGCACGCCGTCGCACCGAGGATGGCGAACTGCGCGGTGAGGTCCTGCCCGAACGAGAGGCCGGTCCACGGGCCGATGATCACGACGACGCCGGAGATGCCGAGGACGATCCCGAGCGTCTGCGACGGGGACAGCCGCTCGACACGGAACAGCAGCGCCGCCGCCAGCGCCGTCATGATCGGCGTGGTGGCGTTGAAGATGCTCGCGAGGCCCGAGGTGACGTGCTGCTGCGCCCAGGAGAACAGCAGGAAGGGGATGACGCAGAAGGTCACCGCCAGCACGGTGAGATGCGCCCACACCCGCGGGTTCGTGGGGAGCCGCTCCCGGCGCAGCAAAACGAAGAGCCCGAGCGTGAGCCCGCCCAGCACCAGCCGCGCCCACACCACCTGCGGCGACGACAGTCCCGTCAGGCCGATCTTCATGAACAGGAAGCTCGAGCCCCAGATGAGGCCGACGAGGACGAACTGCACGGTGACCGACACGTTCGACGGGCGGGATGCGGTGGGCACGAGGCGAGCGTATCGGCGCCCACCGACGCGTGCGGGGCTGCGGCGGGATTCCGTCGGAGAACGGCAGCCGAGCGCGCGCAGCGCCTGCGTCGCACGCGCACGCGGCCGCGGCCGCGGCCGCATCCGCAGCCTGGTAGACTCTTCAGGTTGCCGTTCGATCGGCCGCGGAGAAAGAGAGCTCGCACATCGGGTGACGAGCGCCGCGCAACAAGACGGAAGGGGATCGAATCTATGGCACTGGAAGCAGACGTCAAGAAGGCGATCATCGAAGAGTACGCAACGCACCCCGGTGACACCGGATCCCCCGAGGTGCAGGTCGCGCTCATGACGCAGCGCATCAAGGACCTCACCGAGCACCTCAAGGAGCACAAGCACGACCACCACTCGCGTCGTGGCCTGTTCCTGCTCGTCGGTCAGCGCCGTCGCCTGCTCGGCTACCTCCAGGACATCGACATCACGCGTTACCGCAAGCTGATCGAGCGTCTCGGACTTCGCCGATAAGCGCATCCCGCGTATATCGCCTTCTCGAAGGGCCGTCCCACGGTGTGGGGCGGCCCTTCGTCATCCCCGCTCGCTGATCTCCTGACCGCGAAATGGGGTCTGGGCGCCGAGACGGTGGGTATCCCCCAGGGTCTCGGGGCCCAGAACCCGACTGGCGGTCAGGGAGCGCAGGACACGCGGTGCCGGGTGTGCTCAGGATGCGGCGGCGGTGCGCGCGGCGACCAGGTCGGGGTGGTGGATGGCGGCCACGTCGGGGTGGGCGCGCAGCCGCGACTTCAGCGCGTTCTCGCCGTAGGTCGCGTAGATCGGGTTGTCCGGGTCCTCGGTGACCCCCGCCGCCTCGGCCGCGAGCTCGGCCGGCAGGTCCAGCAGCGGCAGGCGCGCGTCGAGCGCAGGGTTGAAGAAGAACGGCACCGAGATGCGGTCGTCGGGGAACGTGGGCGAGATGACGCGGTGGTTCGTGGCGATGAGGTAGCCCTGCGTGGCGTATTCGAGCAGCTCGCCGATGTTCACCACGAACGCGCCCGGCACCGGGGGAGCGTCGACCCACTCGCCGTCGCGCTGCACCTGCAGCCCGCCCTTGCCCGGCTCCACCCAGAGCAGGGTCAGCACGCCGGAGTCCTTGTGCGCCCCGACGCCCTGCTGCGGGGTCGGGTCCTCCTTGCCGGGGTAGCGGACGATCTTGATGAGGGTCTGCGGGTCCTCGAAGTGCCGGTCGAAGAAGTCCGGCTCCGCCCCGAGCGTCTCGGCCCATGCCCGCAGCAGTGTGTGGGCGACGCCGGTGAGGTGGTCGTGCCATTCGGTGACGACCTCCCGCAGCTCCGGCTGCGCCGCCGGCCACAGGTTCGGGCCGGTCAGCCGGTCGAAGTCGTGGACGGGCTCGGCCACGACCTCGCGTTCGGGGCCGATGTCGATCTGCTCGCGCCAGTCGACCTTGCCCTGCGTGCGCTCGCCGCCGACGCGGGTGTACCCGCGGAACTGCGGGCTCTGCACGTTCTCGATCGCGAGCTTGTCCGCCTCCGGGAGGTCGAAGAACCCGCGCGCGGCACCCAGCAGCCGCGCCTCCAGCTCGGGCGTGACCCCGGTGCCGACGAGGTAGAAGAACCCGACCTCGTGCGTCGCCCGGCGCAGCTGGGCGCGGAATGCGGCGGCCGCGTCGTCGCCCTGGTCGAGCAAGGACAGATCGAGGACGGGGAGGTTCAGATCGCTCATGCCAGAACGCTACGTGCGAAGTGATCGGGGCGCTGGTTTGTTGCACCCCGTTACCGCCACGGGCTCCGCATCCGTCCGCCTCAGTCCCGCGCGGATGCGGCGAACAGCCACGTCGCCTTCGGTTGCACGAGGGGGCGGAAGACGGTCCGCACGGGTCTGGTCGCGAGTGCCATCGCCACGACCACGGACGCCACGCAGACGATCGGCAGCCACACCCACGTCGGGTCGAGGCCCCGCAGCGCCCCCGACTCGCGGAACGGGTACAGCACGAAGGAGTGCAGCAGGTAGACGTACATCGTGTACTGGCCGAAGTGCGTCCACCACTGCTCGCCTCGTGGCAGGAGCAGGAAGAAGGATGCCATGAGCACGAGCGCGCACAGCATGAGGGCGATCCGCACCCCGCCGGCCCACCACTCGGTGCCGCCGAGGACGGCGTAGGCGTCGTCGTAGAACATCCAGGTGCGCAGGTTCACCTCGCGCCAGGCGTCGATGAAGCTCCACGCCAGGACGGCTGCGCCTG
>JAEZSU010000205.1 GCA_023421635.1 Actinomycetes bacterium
CATCCCGATGCCGTGGTCGCCGTCGCCGGCGATGGCGTCCAGGCGACCGAGCTCGTCGGCCTCGCGGTCGATGATGTCGCGGATCGCCTCGACGAGGGCGCACACCGTCCCTGCGGCGGCGACCGATCCGGCGTCGGCCGCGGGGATCCCCGACACGGCCTCGGCGACATCGGTGCCGGCCACGTCCGCAGCGCGCTCGCCGGCGGCGTCGCGGACACCCTTCCGGTACGCCGGGGCGAAGACGGGTGCGGACCATGCGGCCTCGAGTTCGTCGTCGAGCCAGAGGAGCGTCATCGACACGCCCGCCATCTCGAAACTCGTGGCGTACTCGCCGACCTCGGGCTCGACGACCACGACACCGGCCTGCGCGAGCAATTCGGCGACCGTGCCGTAGATCACGAAGAGCTCCTCGGCCTTGACCGCGCCGAGGCCATTGAGGATGACCGCGGCGCGGACGGACCCGTCGGGCGCCGGGACGTCGTCCGGGCGTTCCGCGAGCAGGCCGTCCACGAACAGCGTGGCGAGTTCGCGCGCGGTCGGCAGCGGCCGGACATCGATGCCGGGCTCACCGTGGATCCCCATGCCGACGCCCATCTGACCGGCGGGGACGGTGAACAGCGGCTCGGTGGCGCCGGGAAGGGTGCATCCGGTGAAGGCCACGCCGAGCGATCGGGTGCGGTCGTTCGCCCGCGAGGCCACCGCGTGTACGCGGTCGAGGTCGTATCCCTGCTCCGCGGCCCACGCCGCCGCACGGAACACCGCCAGGTCGCCCGCGATGCCGCGGCGCTTGTCGCGCTCCTCGGGGCCGGCGCTGTAGATGTCGTCCGTGACCCGGACCGTGCGGCAGGGGATCCCCTCGGCGACCAGGCGCGCCTGTGCCTGGTCGAAGTTGAGCACGTCGCCGGCGTAGTTGCCGTAGCTGAGCAGGACGCCGGCATCCGTCGCGACGCTCTTCGCGACGGTGTAGATCTGCTGCGCGCTCGGGGACGCGAACACGTTCCCCATGGCTGCGGCGTGGGCGAGTCCGGGACCCACCAGACCGGCGAACGCGGGGTAGTGCCCGGAACCGCCGCCGATGACGACGGCCACCTGCCCGGCGGGGGTGGCGGTGGTGCGGGCGACGCCGCCCGGGACGCGACGCACGAGATCCCGGTGCGCGGCGACGAAGCCCGCCGCCGCCTCATCCGCGAAGTCCGCGGGGTCGTTCAATACGTAGCTCATGATGCCTTCGTGAGAGTGGAGGTGGCGGGAGTGGATGCGGAGCATCCGCTCCCGCCGAAGGCCGCACGGGAGCGCACGGCCGGCCTGTGCCGGCGTCAGCCGGAGTAGGTGAACGGAGCCGTCATCTTGTCGACGTTCTCCGCGGTGATGAGCACGCAGTCGAACGACTGCTTCTCGGTCTCGGGCGCCTCACCGGTACGGATGAAGGTGTCCGCGAGACGGACCGCCTCAGCCGAGAACACGGCGACCGGCTGCAGCACGGTGTAGGCCAGTTCGCCGGACTTGACCGCATCCACGGCGTCGGGCGAGCCGTCGAAGCCGCCGACGACGATGCCCTCGAGGCGACCGGCCTCCTTGAGCGCCGCGATGGCACCGAGCGCCATCTCGTCGTTCCCGGAGATCACGCCGTTGATGGTCGGCGTGGCCTGCAGCAGGGACTGCATCTTGTCGTGCCCCTTGGTGCGGTCCCAGTCGCCGACTTCCTTGCCCACCTGGACGAGCTCGGGGTACTGGCTGATCACGGTGTTGAAGCCGTTCGAGCGCGTCTGGGCGTTGTTGTCGGACGGGGAGCCGAACAGCTCGACGTACTCGCCCTTCTCACCCATCAGACGGACCCACTCCTGGGCGCCGACCGCGGCACCCTGGGCGTTGTTCGAGACGAGCTGCGCCTTGGCGAGGCCCGACTCGTTGATCTCGGCGTTCACCAGGAACACCGGGATGCCGGCCGCGTCCGCCTTCTTGACCGCAGCGATCGAGCCGTCGGCGTTGGCGGGATCGAGGATGATGGCCACCGACTTGTTCGAGATCGCGGTGTCGATGAGGGTGTTCTCGGTGTTGGTGTCACCCTTGTGGGCACCCACGACAGCCTCGTAGCCGAGCTCCTCCGCCGTGGCCGCGGCGATGTCGCCCTCGGTCTTCCAGTACGGGTTCGCCGGGTCGTTGACGATGATCGTGATGAGTCCGCCGGCCTCGGCCTCGCCCGAGGGGGCTGCGGGGCTTGCACCCGCACACCCCGTCAGTCCGAGGACGAGCGCGCCCGCGGCAGCGAGGGCGGCAAGCGCCTTTTTGCGCACCATGTGATTGTCCTTTCTAGATGGATCGGCAGCGGTCTTCGATGCCGATGTCGCGGTCGGAGGAGTCCGGTCGGACCTACGCTCCGGCCACCGACGTGGCGGACCCGGACGTGCCCGACGGGGCGGGCGTCGCGGGAGCGGAAGGGGTCGCCGGCACGCGGCGCCGGCGACCGTACTGCAGCGTGTTCAGCAGCACCGCGACCACGATCACAGCGCCCATGAACACCTGCTGCCAGTACGCGGAGACACCCACGATGACCAGGCCGTCGGAGAGGAAGCCGATCACGAAGGCGCCCAGGAGCGTCCCGCGCACGTTGCCGCGCCCGCCGGTGAGGGCGGCGCCGCCGATCACGACCGCGGCGATCGCGGTGAGTTCGTACGTGTTGCCGGCCGTGGGGCTGGCGCTGGTGAGGGTCGAGGCGAGGATCAGGCCCGCGATGGAGGCGCACACGCCCGAGATGACGTAGACCTGGACCTTCACGCGCTTGACCGGGACGCCCGACAGCTCCGCGGCACGCTCGTTGCCACCGGACGCGTACAGCCAGCGGCCGAACTTCGTGCGGCCCAGCACCCAGCCGAGCAGGAGCGCGACGACACCCATGATGATGACGCCGACGGGGATGTTCAGGATGCGGTTGAAGCCGAGCCAGTCGAAGCCGGTGTTGCCGAGCGCTTCGTCGCCGGCGAGGTCGTTGATGGTGAGACCGTTCGTCATCAGGAGCGCGAGGCCGCGAACCACGTAGAGCATGCCCAGCGTCGCCACGAAGGGCGCCACGTTGAACCGCGCCACCAGGATGCCATTGACCAGGCCGACCAGTGCGCCGATCCCGCAGGAGAGGAGCACGACCACCGGGACGCTGGGGTAGAGGGTGACACCGAGAAACTCGATGGGCACGCCCTGCAGGAGGAAGCCCGCGATGATCGCGGAGAATCCGAGCGTCGAGCCCACGGACAGATCGATGCCGCCGTTGAGGATGACCATCAGCATGCCGAGCCCGAGCAGCGCGTAGATCGCCACGTGGGACGCCATGATCAGGACGTTCCCGACGGTCAGGTAGTTGGGCGACAGCATCGAGAACACCACGATGATGAGGATGAGCGCGAGGAACGCGCGCCCCTCCAGCAGCAGTTTCGCGGCCGAGAACTTCTTCCTGTTCTCGAGGATGGTGGTGGTAGTCGTCATTTCCGATCCGTTCTGGAGGGCTCAGGCGGCCACGGCTTCGCCGGAGGCGGCCATGATCATGTCTTTGGAGGCATCCGGGGTGAACTCCGCGGAGATCCGTCCGCGGCGCATCACGATGATGCGGTGGGCGATGCTGAAGCACTCCCCCACCTCGGAGGTCGAGTAGACGACCGCGAGCCCCTGTCGTGCACGCTCGGCGAGCAGCCGGAAGACTTCCCCCTTCGCGCCGACGTCGATGCCTCGGCTGGGCTCGTCCAGCAGCATCACGCGCGGGTTCGTCGCGATGATCTTGCCGATCACGACCTTCTGCTGGTTGCCCCCGGAGAGCGATCCGATCGGCATCTCGGGACCGGGCGTCTTCACGGTGACCGTCGTGATGAGCTCCCGCGCACGCTGCCGGTCGACCCGGCGCGAGATGGCGCCCCGCGTCATGCTCTGTCCGAGGCTGGCGAGGGTCAGGTTCGTCCCCACGTCGAAGGTCTGCACCAGGCCGTCGCGCTGCCGGTCCTCCGGGACGAGGCCGACGCCCTTCTCGATCCGGTCGGCGATCGTGTCGCCGAGGAGCGAGCGCCCGTCGAGCAGGATGTCCCCCGCCGCCACGGGCTCCTTCCCGGCGATGGCCTCGAGCAGCTCGGTGCGGCCGGCGCCCATGAGCCCGTAGATGCAGACGACCTCGCCGGCACGGACGTCGAGACTCAGGTCGTTGACGATCGTCCGCTCGGGGTTCTCGCGGTCGACCACGCTCAGGTGCTGGACGCGGAGGACCGCGTCGCCGAAGTCGTACCCGGTCGGGGGCGTGCCGAGGTCGTAGTTGTCGCCCACCATGTTGCGAACGATCCACTCGAGGTCGATGTCGGCCCGCTCGCCCCTGGCGGTCATCGTCCCGTCGCGGAGGACGACCGCGTGGTCGGTGACCTCGAGCGCCTCTTCGAGGTGGTGGGAGATGTACACGATCGCGACGCCGCGGGCGAGGAGGTCGCGGATGATGCCGAACAGCACCTCCACCTCCGCGGCGGCGAGTGCCGAGGTCGGCTCGTCCATGATGAGGATGCGGGAGTTCACCGACAGCGCCCGCGCGATCTCGATGATCTGCTGCTGCCCCACGCGCAGGTCGGCGACCAGGGTGCCGGGGTCGATGGGCAGCTGCATCTCCTGCAGGATCGCCTGCGTCTGCCGGTTCTCCTCGGCGTAGTCCACCCCGAACGGGCCCATGATCTCGCGGCCCATGAAGATGTTGTCGCGCACCGACAGGTTCGGGGCGAGGCTCAGCTCCTGGTGGATGATCGAGACGCCCCGGTCGCGCGCGTCCGTGGTGGACGAGAACACGACGGGCTCACCGTCCAGCACGATCTGGCCGGAGGTCGGCTGCTCGACGCCGGAGAGGATCTTCATGAGGGTGGACTTGCCCGCGCCGTTCTCACCGAACAGCGTGGTGACGGTCCCCTCGCGGATCTCGAAGTTCACGCCCTTGAGCGCTCGGGTGCCGCCGTACGTCTTGACGATGTCGCGCGCCTCCAGGACGACGCGGCCGCCCGCCACGTGCCCGCTCACGAGACGTCGATCCGGGTGGGGGTGACGAGCCACGATGCCGGGTTGATCGAGGTGAACACACCGGTCACGGTGACGGTGCGACCCGCCAGCGCGGCGGTGTCGATGCCGGCGAGGACCTCGCGCTTCAGCTCCTCGTTGAGCGCGGCCGCGGCATCCTGATAGTCGATCTGGTTCGTGAACTGGCCGAAGGTGATCTCACCGGTGGCGTCGCGCAGGTCGGTGCCGTTGATCGCCGGCCCGGTCTGCACGCGCACCAGCACGTCCGCGGGCATCCCCTCGACGGCGACCGGATAGATGCCGGACTGCCCCTCGCCCACGACGCCGGTGAAGGTCACCGCGTAGACCGGTCCGCCCGAGCTCGGCACCGCGTACTCCTCCGCCGCGGCGGCCGGGTCGGCCGCGATGGCCTCCGCGACGACGGTCGCGTCGACCGCGCGGTCCGCGACGGCATCCTGCACCTCGGGGAAGTGCTCCCCGCCGAAGGTCGCCGCGTCGAACTCGGCCGTCTGCTGCACCAGCGGGTCGTCGTCCGAGACCACCCGGGTGCCCAGGACCACGCCGGCGAGCACGACGACCACGACACCGATCCAGAGGCCGCGGCGGGCGCCGGCGGACAGCTTCTTCCGCTGGGTCGCGGACGTACCGACCGCGGTCACAGGAACACCCGCGATTCGGTGTCGTTCGGACGGATCTGGAGCTTGCGCCCCTCACCGCGACGGAACATCTCCAGCGCCTGCGAGTAGTCGTCGAGCGTGAAGGAGTGGCTGATCATGGCGGTGGCGTTGATCGCACCGGCCTCGAAGAGCTCGACCGCGCGGCCGAAGGAGTTCAGGACCGCCATCGTCCCGACGATGCTGATCTCGTCGCGGTAGATGCGGAACGGGGAGAACTGCGCGGTCTTGTCGGCGGGTGCCACACCGAAGTCCTGGAAGAACCCGGCCGGCTTCACCCGGGTCAGGGCGTCCTCGATGGCGCGGATGTTGCCGGTGCAGTCGATGACGACGTCCCACTTCTCGCGGTCGGCGTCGTCGGCGCTCGTGTAGCGCAGGGCGATGCCGCACTCCGCGGCAGTCTGCAGCCGGGCCTCGTTGAGATCGACGATGGTGACCGTGGCGGCGCCCGCCTTGGTGGCCAGCTGCGCCATGAGCAGCCCCATGGTGCCGGCGCCGTAGACGAGGACGTGGTCCCCCAGGCGGCGGGGCAGCACGTCCCAGCCGCGGATGGCGCACGCGAGCGGCTCGATGAGCGCCGCCTCGTACAGGTCGGTCTCGGGCTTCAGCTTGTAGACGTTGCCCGCGGGGGCGGTGAAGTACTCCTGCGACGCGCCGTCGGATGCCACCACGCCGAGTCCGTTCCAGAACCGGCAGAGGTTCTGGTGACCGTTCTGGCAGAACTCGCACTCGCCGCAGGTGGTGGAGGGGTTCACCGCGACGTGGTCGCCGACCTGGAAGTCGAAGACACCGTCGTTCACGCCCTCGCCCAGCGCGACGATCGTGCCCGTGGCCTCGTGTCCGGGGACGAGCGGGAACACGGTGCCCTCGAACTCGCCGTCGAACACGTGGGTGTCGGTGCCGCAGATGCCCACGGCGGCGGTCTTGATGAGGATCTCCTTGTAGCCGGGCTCCGGCATCGGCCGCTCCTCGAGGGCCAGCTCGCCTTCCGACGTGAATACAACTGCGCGCATCTTTGCTCCCGTTCGGTCATCGCCGCCGGGACCAGGAAGGCACGGCGTCGTCGACGTTTCCGGTCACGCGCGGGCGATGCTGCCTCGCATCGGCGCCGCTCGTGACCCGAGCCGAAACTCGGCTCGTGTTATCTTTTCTTGTGATCTTGTCACGTAATCACGTGAGATACACCATAGGAATGTCACATCGCGGTGTCAAACCGCGGACGTCGAAGTCGAAGGAGCCACCGTCGTGAGCACATCCCGCCGAGCCGATCCCGCCCTGCCCGCGACCATGGCCGCAGCGGTCCTCGTCCGCGCGGGCGAGATCGCGATCGAGGAGCGCCCGGTCCCCGTCCCCCGCCCCGACGAGGTGGTCGTCCGTGTCACCGCCGTCGGCGTGTGCGGCAGCGACGTGCACTTCTACAAGGACGGGCACCTCGGCGACTGGGTGGTCGAGGAGCCGCTCGTGCTCGGACACGAGTCCGGCGGAACGATCGTCGCGGTGGGCGCCGGCGTGGACCCGGGCCGCGTCGGCGAGCGCGTGTCGATCGAGCCGCAGCATCCGTCCACGACCTCGAGGGAGACCCTTCGCGGGGACTACAACCTCGATCCGCACATGGCGTTCTACGCGGTGCCCGGCACCGACGGCGCCTTCCAGGAGTTCGTGACGATCCAGAGTCACTTCGCCCACCGGATCCCGGACGCCGTCAGCGACCACGCGGCCGCCCTGATGGAGCCGCTGTCGGTGGCGATCGCCACCGCCCGGAAGGCCGGCTTCGCTCCGGGCGACCGCGTCCTGGTGACGGGCGCCGGGCCGGTCGGGATCGCGATCGCCCAGGTCGCCCGCGCCTACGGGGCCGCGGAAGTCATCGTCGCCGACATCGCGGCGGAGCGCCGCGCAGCGGCGCTGACGTT